>NZ_DAXETW010000004.1:0-63085 GCF_051155795.1 Longibacter sp. | reverse complement strand
GCGTTGGGGCGTTGGAGAACGCGGGTGTGAGTGTCCAATGGACGGCCGTGGCTACGATCCCGCGAAATGGTCCCTGTAATGCCATCTGTAACGACATCACGCTCTGATCCGTGTGCGTGGACGGCACAGGGGACGACGTTTTTTCCCCGGCCAGATGATCGGCTCGATCGACCTACCCGGCGGACCCTACTCTCTTTTTTGACCTCTCCGACCATGCATATCGTTTCTCGATTCGTCATTGCGTTGTCCCTCCTCGTCGCGCTGCCCGTGGGCGCACAGGCGCAACCGGCCGATAGAACGGTTTCCGACACTATGCCACTCGATCCCGACGGCACGGTCCGTGTCGAAAACCATGACGGTAAGATCAACGTCTCCGCATGGAACCGAAGCGAGGTGCAGTACGAGGCGCGCATCGTACACGAAAACCAGGAAACCGTGGACGACACCCGCATTCAAACGAATGCCTCCGACGACGAGGTGGAAATCAAAAGCGATTTCGATAACGTCGAAAAGAGCGGATTCTGGGGCAGCCGATCGGTTCCCGAGGTACACTACTCTCTCCGCGTCCCGGTCAGGGCCTCGGTCGAAATCGACGATCACGGCTCCTCTATTCGGGTCGAGGGCGTACAGGGCGAAGTGGAGATCGACAGCCATGACGGCGCCATTCAACTCGCCCGTCTCGCAGGTCCGGTCCGCATAGACACACATGACGGCGCGATCGACCTGACGGATGTCGACGGCGCGGTCGAGGTCGACTCGCATGATGGTGACCTGACGGCCTCCGGTCTTCGTGGCCCCCTGACCGTCGACACACACGACGCCCGGATCGACGCGTCCTTCGCCTCGCTCGACGGCCCCGTGGAAATTGATAGCCACGATGCACGCGTTCGCCTGACGTTGCCGGTCGACGCCGCATTCACCCTGCGCACGGATCTCGGCGAAGACGGCGACGTGGACGTGCAGCCGGAAATGGCTCTCACGTCCATGGACGACGGTGAGATCGAGGCGACCGTCAACGGTGGCGGACCCGAGATCTACGTGTCCGCCCATGATGGGTCACTGCAGATCGAGACGCGATAGCAAGGCAGGCTGCAAAATTCACGAATGCCCCACAGCCGCCATGCATACACGGTCGGATCGAGCCGTACGTACGAAGTGGAGGTTTAGGACGTGACTGTGCCTCCGCCTCAAACCCACTTTCTCGTTTCGATCTGTACAGATTATGGCCCACGAACGCACGCTCGCCATCCTCAAACCGGACTGTGTCCGTAAAGACCTCATCGGTGAAGTCCTCCGCCGAATCCAGGAAGCCGGTTTCGCCATTCGTGCCCTCAAGATGGTGAACATGACGAAAGCGGAAGCAGAAGGCTTCTACGCCGTGCATGAAGGCAAGCCGTTTTTCGACGACCTCACGGACTTCATGTCGAGCGGTCCGTGCGTGCCCGTCGTTCTGGAAAAGGAGAACGCAATTGCCGACTTCCGTGAGCTGATCGGCGCCACCAACCCGGAAGAAGCCGACGATGGCACGATCCGAAGCGATTTCGCAGACTCTATCGGCGAAAACATCGTCCACGGATCGGATTCCGTAGAAAACGGTCAGAAAGAGGCCGGGTACTTCTTCCCCGAGCACGAGATTGTCGCCAACAAGGCCTGACCGGGCCCAGCGGTCTCCGGTTGCCGCTACAGACCCATTAAAAAAGCGTCCTTGACGGCCTCCGCATGAATGGAGCGCGTCAGGACGCTTTTCTTTGTCTTCCCCGTATCGCGGCTCTCGGCATGCTGCAGACCGCGTCGGGATGAGTCGGCACGGATGAGACGTCCAGGATTAGCCCGTGCCTTTCACCGGCGTTGTCGCGGGTCGACGCCCGGAGCGATCTTTTCCCTTCTCGGCGGTCTGCTCGGCCTTTGCCATCTCCTCCCGCGCCTTCTGGATCTGCTCCTTCGACTCGTCGCTGCGCCACAGGATCGCGTAAATGACCTCAGCATAACCGCCCAGAATGAGAAGCGGCGCGACGTAAAGAGAGATGGTCCCGAGGAACTCATTCTCCAGGCGCATCACGGCAAAACCAATTGCGATCATCGCCACCCCGATCCCGAGGAGCGCGTAATTTCGCTTCTCGAACACGAGCGGAGACGAAGGACCGCGCTTGCGAGACTTCGGCATGAGATTGGGTTGAGTGAATAAGTGCAGGTAGATCACCTGCTGGCAAACACTGGAAATGAATACGGCCTGGCGGCGAGGGACCCGCAACGTGCCAACACCGGGGTCCGGCTCCGTCGGTCGGATCGTTCGACCGTGAACAAAAGTACAGTCCCTGTATGAACCGATCCGGCTCGCATCCCCGGCCGTCCCTCGGCCGCTATCGACGGTGCCCGAAACCAGAGCCGTGACCCAAGGTTCCGACGGCTTGCTTCGTCCGTTCCCCTTCTGCGATCGTCTTCGCTTTTTGCTGCAACACTCTGCCCTTCATGCGCTTTCTCTCCCGATCGGTCCGCCGTTCCGCCGCCGGCGTCCTTCTCCTCCTCGTTGCCGTAACCGTTGCTCTCTTCGCAGCGACCGATGCCGGCAACGTCGGTGCGACCTTCCGGTCGGCGGTTGCGCCGGATGACCGATCCGCGCCCTCCCCGACCCGCGCTGCGGCCCCTGCGGCACCAGCCCCGACGCCTCCAGCACCGCCGTCTTCAGCCCTGACCGCCGAAATCGACCGGCTGCTCGAACGATGGCAGGCCGACCGCGCCTTCTGGGGGATTTCCGTCATTAACCTGGAGACGGGCGAACCGATCTACGAGCGAAACGCCGACCGCGCCTTCCTCCCCGCCTCGAATCAGAAGATCATCACGGCCGCCACGGCCCTCGAAGCGCTCGGCCCTACGTATCGCTACCAGACGGAGCTCCGTTTCGACGGCACAACGGAAGGAAGCACGATGCGCGGCGACCTAATCCTCGACGGTTCGGGCGACCCCACGTTCGGATCGACCGAAATCCGCGGGGAGGATCCGCTGCGCGCCTGGGCCCGACGGCTCGCCGACATGGGTGTGGAGCGGATTGAAGGGCGACTCATTGGCAATGACAACCGGTTCGACGACCGCCCCTACCCCGAAGGGTGGGACGTCGACTACATTACCAAGCAGGCCGGACGCTACATGGGGACGAGCGCCGGCGGCATCGCATACAAGGACAACGTCGTTTCCGTGCGCATCGCGGCCTCACGTCCGGGATACCGGCCCAACGTCCGCATCCGCCCCGAGGGCGCCGTGCGCCTCCAGAACGAATCGCTCACGAGCCGCCGCTGGCGTGGCAGCACGCTGCAGGTCGATCGGCTGTTCGACAGCAACGAACTCGTCATGACCGGCTCCGTCGCCCGATCCTATCGCGGCACGGTCACGGTTCCCGTCAGCAACCCGACCACGTTTGCACTGAACACCTTCGTCACGTACCTTCGCGACGAAGGCATCGAAACAGATCTGTCGGTCCATGACGTGGACGACCTCGACACGCGACTGCCGAGCGCCGACGCCCTCTTCGTGCACCTGTCGCCCCCGCTGTCGGAGATCGTAGCGATCATCAACAAGCAGAGCAATAACTTTTACGCCGAGCAGGTCTTTCGGACCTACGGATGGGGCGGTTCCTCTAAAGGCGGGTCTCGACGGACGAACGCCTTCCTCCGCCGTGCCGGCATCGACACCGATCTCTTCCGCGTGTACGACGGATCGGGGCTGTCGCGAAAAGACCTCGCCACGCCGGGCGCCATGGTCGACCTGCTACGCCATATGAACTCGCACGACGCCCGCGACGCGTTTCGATCGTCTCTTCCCGGCGGCGGCGAAAACAACACCACACTCGAGCACCGTCTACGCCGGGCGCCGGTGTTTGCAAAAACGGGCTCCCTCCGCTACGTTCGTGCGCTCAGCGGGTACGGCCTGCGGCCCGACGGAACGCCCATTGCGTTTGCCATTTTCGCCAACAACTACACCGGCCCGTCCTACCAGATCACCCGCACGATCGACGACGTGGTTCGCGCCGTGACGCTGCGCTGAGTGCGCGCCCCGTCCCCGCCCTCGCCCTCCGTCCCCCTTCTTTCGACGTTCCTCTGTGCCCACTCGCGTCCGCCACCTCCTGATCGGGGCCGCTACCTTTCTTACCCAATGGCTGGTCCTCGGACGCCTCACGCTCTGGGGAGCGTACCCGGACGTCGTCCTTCTCTTCGTCGCCTGGTTCGCCCTTCGAACGGGGCGTCGGCAGGGCGCGATCGCCGGCTTCGGCCTTGGACTGCTGCTCGACGCCATCTACGGGACGTGGGGCGTCCACGCCTTCGTTAAAACGCTGCTCGGCTTTCTGCTCGGGTTCTTCGCCGTCGACGAACGGGACTCGATCACGATCCAGCCCACCCAGGCATTCCTGGGCGGGCTGGTCATAGCGCTCGTCCACAACGGACTGCTCATCGCCTTTCTTTCGCTTCAGACGGACGCGACGAACGACTTCCTCGTGTTCGGCCTGTGGTTCGGCTCGGCGGTCTACACCGCCTGCGTGGCCGGGATGCTGCGGCTTTTCGCCTGAAGTAGTCCAGGCGCCGACCGGGCACGCCTCCGACCGGACCCGCCTACGACCTGCCAAAGGCCGCCAGGATGCGCTGGTGGGTGTCGTCTCCCTCGTCCAGGGCGACGAGCGGAAGCCGCACGTGCGGCGTCATCACGCCGTCGTCGGCCAGCACAGCCTTGACCGGCACCGGGTTGGTTTCGAAAAAGCATGCCCGCATCGCTGGAAGCAAGTCAAAGTGCTGCTCCCGGGCGGCCTGCAGGTCGCCCTCGAGCGAGGCCGCGACCATCGAGCAGAACCTATCCGGCTCGGCATTGCTGATGACCGAAACGCATCCGTCCCCTCCGAGCGTACAGATGGGCAGCGACATCTCATCGTCCCCCGCGTACACCGCGAACCCATCGGGACGATTCGCCAGGATGTCGGAAATCTGAGCCAGATCCCCGGAGGCCTCCTTCACGCCCACGACCTCCTCAACGGATCGAGCCAGTGAAAGCGTTGTCTCCGCGCGTATATTGAAGCTCGTCCGACCCGGCACATTGTACAGGATGATCGGCGCCTGCGTGGCCGTTGCGATCGCCTTCACGTGCGCTGAAAAGCCTTCCTGCGATGGCTTGTTGTAGTACGGACCGACCACGAGCAGCCCGTCGGCGCCTGCCGCCACGGCCTCTTTCGAAAACGTGATGCTCTCTCGGGTATCGTTCGTCCCGGTCCCGACTATCACGGGCACGCGGCCATCGGCCTTCTCGATGCTGGCCTCGACCAGGGCGCGCCGTTCCTCATGTGTGATGGTCGGGTTTTCGCCCGTGGTTCCGAGAACCACCAGGCCGGCGACGCCACCGTCGATCTGGGCATCGATCAGCCGTTCGAAGGCATCCAGGTCGACCTCGTCGGACGACGTGAACGGAGTGACAAGGGCAGGAGCGACGCCGCGAAAGAGCATCTCAGACATGTACAACTACCGGTCGTTGAGAAAGAATCGTGGATGGTAAAGGGCCAGCCGTTGCAGGCAGCCGCTGCAGCTGACGCGCAGGCTCACCCCGCATCGCCAACCCAGTCGTCCAGCACGTCTTCGAGCGTAAAGAGCCCCGTGCGCCCGACCAGCCATTCAGCGGCCTTGAGCGCACCGAACGCAAAGCCATGCCGGCTCTTGGCCCGGTGCTCCAGCGAGATCCGGTCGTACGGGCTGTCGAATCCCACCGTGTGCTCGCCGTACACGCTACCGGTCCGCGTCGAGCTGACGTGAAGCGCTTCCGGATCAATACGATCGTGCTGGGCTTCCGGGTCGATGTGCGTCTTGCGATCCAGGTGTTCGACGAGCAGTTCGCCCAGCATCTGCGCCGTACCGCTCGGGCTGTCCACCTTCTTCGTATGATGAATCTCGTGCACGAACGCATCGTAGTCCGGCAGTCGATCGAGCAACGGGCCGACTGAAGCCACCGCGCGTCGTAGCACGGCAACACCGATTGAAAAGTTCGGCGCGTAGAGGAGTGATGCGTCGTGCTCGTGGACCCATTCGCGGACGCGGGGCAGCCCGCCGTACCAGCCCGTGGTGCCGACGACCGCCGGGACGCCGTTCCGGCAATACCACCGGATGTGATCAAGGGCAACGCCCGGCAGGGAGAAATCGATCGCGATGGACGCCCGAACGTCTTCCGGGGCGGCAGAGGTCAGCGGGCGATCGGCGTCGAAACGGGCTGCAATCTCGTGTCCGTGAGTTTCGGCGAGCGCCTCCACGGCCTGTCCCATTTGCCCGGTTCCTACAAGGGCGATTCGCATGACACACGGTTCGGATAGGGATGTAGACGAATGAACATCCATAGTCTACCGGCAGCGCGAGACAGTGTAAAGCACGAACCGGGTCCCGGCAGGCGACGTTGTAGATACGGACGCCGGAAAGCTGGCCTATCGAGGCAGTCCTGCCTCATAAACTCTTCTGGCTTGCCCAGAAGGACACCCGTACACCATCGTGGAGAGTCTGCAAATCTTCGCCCGCATATGGAACGCGGTGTGCGCGGCCATGTATAGCGTCCTCGAAACAGCAACCGCGGCGCGGGCAACTGTCCCGTCTGCGCTTTTCGACAACACGGGGCTATAGCTCAGTTGGTAGAGCGCTTGCATGGCATGCAAGAGGTCCGGGGTTCGAATCCCCGTAGCTCCACTCTAAGGCCTCGGGCCGGTTCCTCCTCCCTCTCCCGCCCACCGGCTCGGGGTCGTCTTTGCCACCCGGTACTGCATCCGCAGTGCCGGGTTTTTCATTGGCCTTTGCCGCCGCGCGGGACCCGGCCCAGGCTTCTCCTCCGCTACGTGGTGTCTTCACTGTTCGCGTCATCGATGGACAGGATGGTTCCGCGGTCGCCCAGTCCGTTCGTGAATGCATCGACGAACCGCTGGACCTCGGACGCCCGTACGCCGACCACCAGCTCGGTGACCTCGGCGTACGTGCGGTCGATCACCTTGATGTCGAACCGGTCCAGTACGCGGGACGCCGGGGACGTGTCATCGTAGGCGAACCGGACATGCACCGGCACGCGAACGACCTTTTGCACGATCCGGGCCCTGTCGAGCACTGCTCGCGCGGCATCGCTGTACGCGCGGATCAGCCCTCCCGTCCCGAGCTTGGTCCCGCCGTAGTACCGCGTCACGACAATCGCTGTGTCGGTCAGGTCGTGGCCGTCGATCTGGCGTAGAATGGGCGGGCCCGCTGTGCCACTCGGCTCACCGTCGTCGTTGTAGTGGAACGTGTCTCCGTCACGCCCCACGCGGAAGGCGGTGCAGTGATGCGTAGCCGAGTGCTCCCGCTCGCGCACCTCGTCGTACCAGTCCTCCGCTTCTGAACGGCTGGAAACAGGGTGCACCTCCGCAATGAAGCGCGAGCCATCCACGTGGATCTCCGCTCGGGCGGGTCCGGCAATCGTCTGGTAGGTATCCGACACGGAAACGGAACGTCTGGCGAGAACACACGGTCGACGGAAACGGCGGTGCGTTAGAAGGACAGCCCGAACCGGTCCTCGAACGTATCGCGGCGGCGGCGACTCACGTCCAGACGTTCGCCTGTCACGAGCCGAACCACGTAGCGATCGTTGTAATTGGGCTCCACCGACTCCACGAAGTCGAGATTTATGATCGTCGAACGGTGGATGCGGCAAAATCGAGACGGGTCGAGCTGCTTCTCGAGGGCCTTCATGCTCTCACGAATGAGATGCTTCGACCCGTCGGCCGTGTGCAACTCCGCGTATGGCCCGTCCGACTTGACGTAGGCGACGGTGGATGACGGTACGATGCGAATCTCCTTCGCCTTCCGGACGGGAATGCGTTCCAGGTATTCCTCCCCGTTGCTTGAAGGCACTCCCTCGCCTTCCTGAGACGTAGCGCGTTCTGCATCGTCCAGACCGGCCCCTTCGACCTTACCGGTTGCCTTCAACAGGTCCAGAAGCCGATCCCGCGCGGCATCTACCGCTTCGAGGTGTATATGTCGACGGGCACGGTCCAGCGCTTCGTAAAAACGATCGTCTTCGAACGGCTTCAGCAGGTAATCGATGGCCGCCACGTCGAACGCCTGCAGCGCGTGCTGGTCATAGGCCGTGATGAAAATGGTGACCGGCATCCGTTCGGGGCCGACTGACTGAACGACGTCAAAGCCGTTGAGTCCCGGCATCTGAATATCGAGGAGGACCACGTCCGGGTCATGCTCTTCTATCGCCGACACGGCCTCCCTGCCGGTGCTCGCCGTCGCCACGATCTTGGCATGGTCGCGATGCTCGATAAGATCGACGAGGCGCTGTCGGGCAGGCCGTTCATCGTCGGCAATGACAACGCGGAGGGGTTCGGTGGACATGGAGGGAGGATCGGGAATGCGGACAAAGGAACGACAAATGCAGCATCGAGGCGCCCCGCCGTGGGGGGACGTTCGGCATCAACCGGCCGAGTGGGTCTGTAGCGGTCGCGGCGGTGCGTCGGGGACGTCCACGGGTTCGGTGTGAAACGGAAGCCAGATCTGCGCCGCCAGCCCCCCGGTCGTGGACGGGCGGAGGCTGAACCGATGATTTTCGCCGTAGAGCCGTTCCAGGCGCTCGCGCACGTTTCGAAGCCCGATGCCGTTTGATGTATCCGGCAGACCGTCTCCCGACAGGGTCCTGCCGGTGCCGTCACCGTCATCCTCGACCGTGAGGCGCAGATAGGGTCCCGAACGAAGGGCGGAAATGCGAACGGTTCCAGGGGTCTCGCGAAGGCTGATGCCGTGCTTGATGGCATTTTCCACGAGAGGCTGGAGAATTAAATCCGGCACCAGCGCACCGCGCACCTCCTCATCGACGTCCGTTTCCACCCGGAGCCGGTCCGAAAACCGGACGTGCATGATCGCGAGGTAATCGTTGAGGACGTCGAGTTCGCGCGACAGCGGTACTTCGTCGCGGCCGGAACTGTCGAGCGTGTGGCGGAGCAGGGCGCTGAGCCGGGCCACCATGGTGCGAACGCCTTTGGGATCCCGCTCGACCAGCCCGGCAATAGCATTCAGGGTGTTGAAGAGAAAGTGTGGGTTGATCTGCATCCTCAGCGCCTGCAGCCGCGCCTCAGTGAGGTCGGCTCGAAGCTCCGTCGCCTGCAATCGACGATCCTGCAGACGCACGTAATAGGCTCGCGCGAAGCCGATCGAGAGGATCGTCATATAAAGCACCAGTTCCCACAGAAAGCGCAGGCTCAGGATGTCCTCCAGCGTCTTACTCAGTGATGCTGCGATCGAATCGACCGGATTCCGCAGGGCGAACACATACTGGCGGAGAAGATCCGTGTAGGCATCCATAAACACGATGACGGAAAACCCGGCCAGGACGTGTACTGCCACGCGCTGCCAGGGCTTCCATCGGCCGTTTCGGCCCAAGTGAAGGCACAACCAGAATACGACGGGTGTGATGCACGCCCATACGACGTACTCGAGCATCCAGGCCATGGCTTCGCCCGACTGAAAGACGGGCTCTGAACGGTCGGCGTCGAGCATCGACCGGACGATCAGAATGGCCAGAAAGAGCCCCCAGGCACCGAAAATAACGACCCACTCGTGCCGGAAGGACTGTCGGAAGAGACGACGATTCATGCGACCGGTAGCAATGGACTGCGGTGGTTCGGCGGAATCTATGACTACGTTCCCCTACGATGGCGGCCGGAAATTGCTTCCCCGGCGGAGTATGTCCGGCCGTTTGACGCCCGACGCGGATGGCCTCCCCCGGCATCGACCTGCCTTTATCGGCGCTCAGCCGCTTTTTCCTGAAACGCGCCTCTGGCCCCATTCGGAGCATCCCGCCTCTCGTACGGCCCTGGATTCCGCTTATAACAATTGCATGCCCGCTCCTTTCACAACACACCATCGTCATAATCCAATCGGGTGGGCGCACGTACGAGCCGATGAAGTGACCCGACGTCTTTATCTTCCAGCCTGCCCCTGTCGATGACCACCGGACGAATTTCCACTTGGCTTGTCGCCGCCCTCTTTGTTGGTGTCGGCATCATGACCGGATGCGGTTCGTCCGGGGACGACGACGCCCGCGGCGGCAATCAGGGCTGGGGCGGGGATCGGGGCGGAAAGACACCGTCGGTCGAAGCGGTCCAGGCGCGCTTCGGTGCGTTGCCGCTCCGCGAGCGTATGAGCGGCACCGTCTACGCCCGCAATCAGGTGCAGATCTACCCGGAGATTGGAGCGCGCGTCGTTGCCGTCAACGTTCAGAACGGAGATCGCGTCCGGGCCGGTGAGCCTCTTATCCGGCTGGAGTCGGACACATACGAGCAGCGCGTGAAGCAGGCCCGGGCGAGTCTTCGCATTGCCCGGGCGAACGCCACGTCAGCCGAGGCACGATTGAAGGAACTTCAGTCCCAGCTCCGCCGCGCGGAGCGTCTGGCTGAGAACCAGTTTCAGAGCGAGCAAGAACTTGAATCCCTCCGAGCGCAGGTGCAAGGCGCCGAAGCGGATCTCGAGCAGGCACGCGGGCAGGTCGAACAGGCAGAGGCTACCCTCGACGAACGCCGGTCCGACCTGAGTCGCACGGTGGTTCGCGCGCCGATCAGCGGGTCGGTCGGACAGCGTAATGTCCAAGTCGGTCAGCGCATCGGCCCCGAGACGCGCATTTTCACGATGGGCGACCTCGAGACCGTTCGTGTCGAGATCGGCATCTCCGATCGAATGATGGGCAAGATCGAGCCGGGCCAGACGGCCCAGATCACGGCGCCGTCCCTCGGCGACACGGTGATCACCGCAGCGGTGACGCGCATCTCCCCGTTCCTCTCGAATGACAGCTTCAGCGCCGAGGCCGAGATCGAAGTCCCGAATTCCGGCGGCGCCTTGCGTGCCGGAATGTTTGTGAAAGTCGACGTCCTGTACGGCGAGAGCCAGGAAGCAACGCTCGTCCCGCTTGCCGCGCTGTACGAAGACCCGGAAACCGGAGCTCGTGGCGTGTTTGTCGCGCCGACGCTCGGCACGGAGGTGCCGGTGCCGTCCCCCGATTCCTACAATGAAGACGAGGCCCCGGCGCTCTCCGCTCCGACACCGACCACGTTCAAGCAGGTGGAAATCCTTGCGGAAGGCCAGGCAACCGCGGGGGTGAATGGGATCGAACCGGGACAATGGGTCATCACGGTCGGACAGAACCTTCTTAGCACGGCCAGTGGCGAACGGACCGACGCCCGCGTCCGGGCCATGCCCTGGTCGCGCCTTATGGCGCTGCAGCGGCTGCAGGACACCGATCTGCTGGACCGGATCATGAAGCGACAGCGCGAGGCCGCCCGCCAGCGCTTCGGTACGGCGTCGACCGATCGCGACTCGGCCGCCGACACCACCGACACCGCGTCGAGCCGCCAGGTACCCGCCTCCTCCCCGGCGACACCGGATACGGCCAACGTGATGTTGACCTCCGGCTGACGCACGTCCGCTGCTCTCCCCTCGCGCCGTTTCCGCTGCCCAACGCCTCTCCGAACTCTCATGGCGCTCTACGACACTTCCATTCGCCGCCCGGTCGCGACCGCGATGACGTTCCTCGTCATCATCGTCGTCGGCGTGGTCAGCTTCCGCTACCTCCCGGTTGATCTCCTCCCGGAAATTGAGTACCCCCGCCTGACGGTCTACTCCAACTACGGCAACGTCGGGCCGGAAGAGGTTGAGAAGATTATCACGGACCCGATTGCAAATGCCGTTTCCGGCGTTCCCAACGTCGAGCGGCTGACCTCCAGTTCGGAGGAAGGCGCCTCGCGCGTCAGCCTCGAGTTTGCCCAGGGGACCGACCTTGACGCCGCAGCCAACGACGTTCGCGCATCCCTCGACCGCATCCGCGATGACCTTCCCGTAGAGGCCGAGCCGCCGGGCATCTGGAAGTTCGATCCGAACAGCCAGGAAATCGTGTCGATCGCGGTGGAATCCAGTCGCGACCTGGAGTCGCTCACCCGACTCTTGGACCGCGACGTCAGCCGGCAGTTCGAACAGATTCCGGGCGTCGGCACCATCAACGTCCGGGGCGGCATCTACCGCGAGATCCGCATCAATCTTGAGCGGGACCGGCTGGCCGCCTACAACCTCTCGGCCTCGGAGGTGCGCAACGCCATCGGTCAGTCGAACGTCGCCCTGCCTGGCGGAAACGTAAAAGAAGGACTGAGCGATCTCTACGTTCGGACGCAGGGGGAGTACGAAAGCCTCGACGAGATCCGGCAGACCGTCATTACGACGCGCGAGGGCGTGCCCATCCGCGTTCAGGACGTGGCCGAGGTGAAAGACGGGTTTGAGGATCTCGACCGGATTGTGGAGCTGGGCGGCGTGCCCGTCCTGAGGATGGAGATCCAGAAGCAGAGCGGTGCCAACACGGTGTCGGTCGCCGAGCAGATCCGCGAGGAGGTTGGCCGCATCAATGCCACGCGATCGGACGTCCAACTGACGGTCGTAAGCGACCAGAGCCAGTTCATCCGCAAGTCAATCAACAATGTCCAGAACTCAGCGATCTGGGGGTCGCTGCTGGCCATCTTCGTCCTGTACACGTTTCTCCGCAACGGGTCGACCACGTTCATCATCGCGCTGTCGATTCCGATCTCGATCATCGCGACGTTCGGGCTGCTCTACTTCAATGACCTGACGTTGAACCAGATGACGTTCGGCGGGCTGGCGCTCGGGGTGGGCCTGATCGTCGACAACGCGATCGTGGTCCTTGAGAACATCATTCGAAGACGGGAGGAGGACGGGTTATCCCTGAAGGAGGCCGCGTCCGTCGGCACGCGCGAGGTGGCCGGCGCCATCATCGCGTCGACGCTGACGACATCGGTCATCTTCCTCCCGCTCGTCTTCGCCCGGACCACGACTGCGGCGCTGTTCCAGTCGCTCGCCCTGGTGGTGGTCTTCGCACTCGTGTGCTCGCTCCTGGTCGCCCTGACGCTCGTCCCGATGATGGCGAGCCGCTTTCTCACGGTCGACCCCGGCGACACGGTCGCGTCCTCGCGCGCTACGGAAGCGAGCGCGTCGGACACGGGTGCCGATCCTGCCGAGAAGAAGCAAGAAGACCAGAAGTCCTGGTTCCAGCAGGCCTTCATCGGCCTCGAAAACAAGTACTCGGACGTGATCCGGAATGCCCTGCAGCGTCGGCTGCTCGTCTTCGGCGTGACGGTCGCGCTTCTCGTCGGGGCGATGGCACTCTGGCCGCTGATTTCGGTCGAGCTGGCGCCGCAGACCGAGGCGAACCAGATCGATGTCGACCTCGAAATGGCCGAGGGGACGAATATCGCGGTCGTCATGGAGTACCTCGACCAGCTGGAGAAGCGGGTCGAGCCAGTCCTTCCCCGCGAAGACATGGAGCACTTCGTGAAGCAGGTGCGCCCGTGGGGCGCGGAAGTGGAAATCCAGCTCAAGCCGGCCGGCGAGCGGTCTACCGATAGTTACGAGCTCGCAGCCCAGATCCGGGAGGTCGTGCAGGGCCAGGTGCCGGGTGCGGATATACAGGTGCAGGCCCAGTCCGGCCTCTGGATTCTCCGCCGCATCTTCAGCTCCGGTGGGGGGAGCGAGGCGCTGCAGGTGGAGCTTCGCGGCTATGACCTGGAGCAGGCGCGCAAGATCAGCCAGCGCATCAAGTCGCGCCTCGAGACGATTGACGGCGTGGCCAACGCGCGCACCGGTCGCCGCGAGGGACGTCCGGAGCAGAACATCCGCTTTCTCCGGGACAAAATTTCCGCACTCGGGCTAACCACGCAGGAGGTCGCCCAGGCCGTCCAGACGAACGTTGGTGGCAGCCGAGCGGCCGTCTTCCGGGAGGGCGGCGACCAGTTTCCGATCACGGTCCGCCTCCGGCCCGAGGATCGCCTTTCGGTGCAGGACCTCGACAACGTGTCGATCCAGACGCCGGGCGGACAGGCCGTCCCGATCTCTTCCCTGATTAGCAGCCAGCGTGGTCGCGGTCCCACAGACATTCGCCGAATCAATGGGCAGCGCGTGACCTACATTTCGGCGACTCTGGAATCCGGTGCCGTGCTCGGTGAGGTCGTTCAGCGTGCTCGTGCCGATCTCGCGCAGATGGAGATGCCGGACGGCTTTTCCATCCAGTTTGGCGGGGAATACCGCGAGCAGCAGAAAGCGCAGACGGACTTTCAGATTGCCGTTATCATGGCCCTGATTCTGATTTACATGGTGATGGCTGGACAGTTTGAGCGCTTCCTCGACCCACTCATCGTGATGTTCAGCGTGCCGCTGGTCCTGATCGGTGTATTACCAACCCTGGTGATCACCAACACCACGGTCAACATCCAGAGCGTTATGGGACTGGTAATGTTGATCGGCATCGTCGTGAACAATGCCATCGTGCTTGTCGACTACATCAACCTGATGCGGCGAGAGCGCGGGCTCGGGCTCATCGACGCAGTGGCGGAAGCAGGCCGTCTGCGCCTGAGGCCAATCTTGATGACCACGCTCACAACCGTGCTCGGTCTCGTTCCACTTGCCCTCGGTATCGGGTCGGGCGCCGAGATTCAGGCGGCACTCGCCCGCGTGGTGATCGGGGGCCTCATCGCATCGACCCTCGTCACGCTCGTGCTCATCCCGGTGGCCTACGTCGCAGCCGACAAAGCTTCGGAGCGCGTCCGAGCCCGCCTTCCCAACTGGAGTTGGCTGCCGACCGCCGAGCGCATCCGGCCGGGACAGGCCTGAGCCGGCTCGACCGATGAGAACCGCGAGGCCCGACCACCCATCATGTCGTACAGACGTAAAATCGACAAAGGAAGAGGGAGAGACGACCGTTCGCGTCTCTCCCTCTTCCTCGTTTGTCATGCTCGCCCGGATCGTAGCCGGTGACCGGCGCGGCATCATCGATGGCGCGGGATGACTATCCCCGGATCTCCGTGACCAGCTGAATTTCCTTCAGGACGGCTTGCACCTCGAAGCACTCCTCGAAGGTGCCCTCGTACACATTCGCCTTTCCTTCGGTGTGCACGGTCCAGGCCAGCTTCTCCGCGCGCCCCTTCGAACAGCCGGTCGCCTTCACGATCTGGCGAATCACTTCCTCGAAGGTGTGAACCTCATCGTTGAAGAGGATCACCTTCCAGGGATGGTCCGTGCCCGTGCCGTCGTCATCTTTCTCGAGGACCTCGACGTCCGGGGTCGCAGGCTCCACCTCCGGCTCTGCGGGCGAAGACGGGCCCTGTCGCGGCCACGTGAAAAAATGTAAGCAGTGATCCATGCGCGTTATCATATCGACGATTTCGTGCCGGTGGATGCTACCAGAGCGGTTCGGACGGACGACACACGTTACGCCGCTTCCGGCTCGACCCGGGACAGCTCGATCTCGAAGTTCTCCGTCACCGGATTGGCCAGGAGCTGCTCGCACGCTTCGGTCGCTACGCGCCGCGCCTCCTCCTCGTCCGTCGTATCGATCCGGATCTCGGCGTGCTTACCCATTCGCACGTCGTCAACCTGCCTGAATCCGAGGTTTTGAAGCCCATGATGAACCGTTTTTCCCTCCGGGTCGAGGATGGACGGACGGAGCGTAATAGAAATCGTGGCTTTGAACATGGACACAGAGTAGGAGTCAAAAACAGAATGATGGGAACGGGTCGGCCGGGGGGCGCAGAGGACCGCGTTACGGCGCCTCATCTGGCACGGGCGTCGTCAGGGCGTCGATGAGCTGATACACGGCCCGGCCGATGCCGAAGCTGAGGTACGTTGCGAACACAATCAGAAGCCCAAGTTCCTGCAGCGCAACGATAAGCACGCCGGCGAACACGTAGGCGGCCGTCTTCCTCGGGTGAGCACGCATGTAGCTGATGGTCGGTTTCGGAATGGCGTCGAAGCGGATGCTCGACACCATGAGGGCCGACAGGATAACGACGACCGTCAGCAGGACGGGGATGCTGTCGAGGTGCAGAAGCGACGCCCACGAGGAATTCTCTGCCGCAAGCACGAGGGTCACGATCGCGATGGCCTGCCCGGGAATGGGCAAGCCCTCGAAGTAGTCTTTCTTCTCACCCTGGCCGTAAGCGACGTTGTAGCGAGCCAGCCGAACGCCCCCGCAAAGGGCGGGAAGCGCGGCAGCAATCATGCCGATCGGGTCGAGCGTTTCAAGGCCGTAGGTATACACCAGGAAGGCCGGCGCTACACCGAACGAAACGATATCGCTGAGCGAGTCGAGCTCGACGCCAAAGGGGCTTGCGGCATTCGTCAGGCGCGCCATCATACCGTCGAGCAGGTCGAAGAAACCCGCCATGACGATGAGCCAGCAGGCCATGGTTACCGCACCCACATGAACCTGCGTGATGGCGAGAAACCCACAGAACAGGTTCATGAGCGTGAAGAACGACGGCACAGCCACACGTGGCGACGGCCGGGGGCTTCGCTGCCGTTTGCGTGCCGCTCGGTAGGCGCTGAGTCGCCGGCGAATGCGCTTCTTTCCCGACCGATCGGAGCCGGGGGAGGGTGCCGCGGCTCCGTTCGTACGTTCGCGCCCTCCGGACGACGAAGACGCGTCGCGATTCCCGGAGGCCGGTTGCGAGGCTGTGGAAGACATGCGAGGGCGGGAAGTCTGCTCGATGAGACGTGGGGAAAGCCGGCGAGCATGTGGCCCGACGGGGATAGGGACCAGGAGCCTCAGGCTTCCGGCGGAGCAGTGGACGACGCGTTTGCCTCAACGGCCGACGCGGACTCCACTGCGTGTTCGGGAAGGGAGCCGAGGATGGTCTCGCCTGCCGTGGTTCGGTCCCCCACCGCCGCCTGTACGTCGATGTGGGGCGGCACGTGGACGTCCATGCGCGAACCGAACTTCACGATTCCGAAGCGCTCTCCGGCGACAACGGCGTCTCTTTTCTCCAGGTGGTACTCGATGCGCCGCGCCACGGCTCCCGCGATCTGCTTGAACAGGATCCTCGTGCCGCTCTCGTGCTCGATGCCGATTTCCGACCGCTCATTCTTTTCGCTGGCCTTGGGGTGCCAGGCGACCAGGTAATCCCCGGGAACGTAGCGAACGTACTGAACGACCCCATTGGCCGGGACGCGGTTCACGTGCACGTTGAGGGGCGACAGGAAAATCGAGATCCGCGTGGACGGCCCCTCGAGGTACAGCGGTTCGTCTTCCTCCACGATCTCGACGATCTTGCCATCTGCCGGGGCAACGAACGCAAGACCTTCCCGCGCCGCCGCCGGTGCCGTCCGGTCGGGATCGCGGAAAAAGTACAGTGTGAACAGGATCGCGCCCATACCGACGGCAAGTACGCCTGCGCGCAGGAACCATGCGTCGATCCACAGGGCACCGGAGCCGACGAGGAGGCCAAGGACTACGGCACCGGCTATGATCGAATAACCTTCGCGAGCGAACACGAGCGGAAACGTCTGGAGGTCTGGAAAGAAATCGTTCGAGGGGCGAATACAGCGGGACTCAATCCGTGACGACCGGAGACGGCGTCCCGTATGCGTCGGCATCAAAGACGAAGTCTGATAGCGGCTGACGCTCCCGCTCCTCGCGTTCACGCCGGGCGAGCTTCTCCGGAAGGTCCTCCGGGTCACCCAGGTAGCCGACCGCGAGACCCGTGACCGGCTCTGCGTCCTCCGGAAGGTCGAAGGTATCCCGGATCACGTCGGGCAAAATGCCGGCCATCTGGTGAACATAAAGGTCCAGTCGGGCTGCTTGCAACGTGAGAAAGGCGCTGGCAGCACCGAGATCGTGCCGGGCATGGCGATTCGGCTTTCCGTTTCGGGAAAAGCTTGTTTGCACGAACCCCAGCATCAGGACCGGAGCGGTCTTCGCCCACGAACGGTTGAATTCGTTCAGGCATCCGAGAACGCGGTCGTAGCCGTCCTCGTCTTCACGGGTGGCAACCACATACCGCCAGGGCTGCTCGTTGTAGGACGACATCGCCCACCGCGCCGCATCAAGAAGCCGGCGCATATCCTCGGCAGGAACGGATCGGTCGGCGAAGGCGCGCGGGCTCCAGCGCTTCTGAATCTCATCGAGAACGCCGGTCATCGTATCGGCGCGCTTCGCTGCAGACAGATCCATCGGTTCGGTCACGATCACTCATCAGGTTCATTCAAAAAAGAGACCGGCGACGGCACGGCGCCCCGGTCTCGGCGCTATCGCATGTACCTTTCGTGCGGCCAGAAGTTCGCCCGCAGGGACCCGCACGGGCACCCGAACAGCACTTACACCCGAGCAGCCGGGGAAGCCCGATCTCCGCAAAGACAGATGCCTGCCCGCCGGCCCCGGGCGATATCCGCACCGGACGATCGAATGCTACTGTTCGTCTCCGATACCCGAGAGAGTCTGAGTTGAGGTGCCAGTAATCGACATCTGCATATCCATCGTCTGCCCCCGCGCATCAATGGTTGCGTCCGCCTCCATCTGCTGATCGAGGTTCACGTTCGTCATCATCCCCGATACGAGATCGACCCGGGCCGTACCGCTCATCGTACCCGTCATGTTCATCGACATCTTTCCACCCCCCATTTCCATGGGTTCGGCATCATCCGGGGTGTAGACGTCCATGGCCACATCAAAGTAGGCGGTGTCGGTCTCGACGCGTGTTAGCGTGTATGTCGCGTCCATCGTCATCGGGAACGCCATCTTCATTTCGCTCTTGACGTCCCACGAATCCCCGATGGCGACCGGACCGTCCGGGTAAAAGTTGAACGTCTGCATGTTCTGCGTAAAGTTCTCCTGGGACAGGGTCTCCTCAAGGATCTTGCGCTGGGCCTCCGACATCGCCTCGTCCTGCATCCGCTGCATCAACGCGTCTACGCCCTCCACGCTCTGAATTTGGCCTTTGGGTGTCATCGTCACGCGGATCGGCATATTAACCATCGCAGTCATCTGATCTCCGAGTTGACTGGCCTCTTCCTCGTTGTTCGTGTCGAACGACTGCGTACCGCTCATCGGATTTTCCGTCTTCCCGCGGACGCGCTGAAGTGTTTGCTCAAGCGTCATCGTCCCCTCCTCGTCGCGCGACAGGATGCTGTAGCCGTAATCGTACGTCATCGTCTGCTGCATCTGCATGGACTGCCCCATCATATTCATGTCGATCGACTGGTCCATCGACATGCTACCGTTGAATGCATCCCCCTCGTCGAGGCGAATGCTGAGCAGATACGCGTCGCCCTCCTTCCAGACGGGCGTCGACGTGGAGGAACAGCCCGCCAGCGTCAACAGAGCCGCGGCGAGAACGAACACGCCGAGCGTGCGGATACGGTTGAAGTATGTCATATTAGTCGTGCGATCGATAAGAAAAGGGAATGAGGACATCTCCTGCGCGCGACCCCGAACGCGCATACGAGTGGTCATGCTAGACCGGAACCGGAGGGGTTGCGTCGTCGGGGCGACGCCGTTACTTCGAGTCGGGTGCCGGCGCGACGGTCCCCTCCTGTTCAAAGGTAGAGGTAAGCGAGACCTGGACGTTCAACTCGCGCGAACCGGACCGGATGAGACCGCTGCCTGACACCGTTTGCTCCCGCCGTGTCAACAGCGGGAAACCGGTCCGGCGGTCCAGTTCCATCTGGACGTCCCGAGATCCGCTCAGGTCAACGTCGCGAAACGGTCCCTCGATGGTGCCCCGCACGCTATCCGCCGTGAGGGAGCGGACGTCGCCCTGCCCGCTGACAAAGACGCGATCGGCAGCCAGCGAGTCCAGCCGGAGCCGTCCGTCGAAGAGGGTCGGGACGAGCAAGGACGTTGCCGACGTCACGGTCCACGTCGAGCCCGGCGCGACCGGCCGGCTCGTGTAGGCGTAAAACGCGGACTCGTAGTCCTGGGCGAGATCCTCGGGGGGAAACGTTTCACGGAAGTAGGCGCGGATCGTGTCGCGTTGCGTCCGCGACTGCACGCCCGCGAGGTCCGCCATGTTGTTGTAAAGCGCATCCATCCCTTCCGTAATCACGACCTGGCCCACGGGAGAGATGCGCATCTGAAGCGGGACGTTTGCAAGCCCGGCCATTCCTACAGCCAGATCGCTCTGCGGCGTCGCGTCGGGGTCGTCGCTGTCAAACTCTTCAAACGAGTCCGGGCCTTCCTGCGAGAGACGAAACCGGGTGGAGGTGACCTGGGCGCCAAATCCCCCGTCGTCAAAGACCGTGTCCACGCGGATTTCAGCGTCCTCGCGGATGATCTGCAGGATCTCGACGGTCTGCCCCATGATGGTCATCTCGATCGTCTGATCGAGCGTGCTCTGAACCTCGTACACATCCCCGGTCGTCGGGGTAAGCAGAAGGGGCTGCGGCTGCGTTTCGTCTACGCTCTGACCGGCGCCGCCGCACCCCGCGAGGATGAGCGTACAGACGACCGAAAGAACGAAAAAACGAACGGTGCGGGGCATGAGCCGAGCGACATTCCAGCAGTAAGACTTGATGCGTACAAATAAGCGAACGAAGCACGACCGAATGCAACGATCCGTTCTGAAGCACACGACAACTTCACCGCGAGGACGGCCCCCCACCGGCGCACGGCCGTGCGACGGTGGGGCCGTGCGACGGTGGGGGGCTCCGCTTCGCTCCGTGATTGCCGGATGATATACCCCGCTTCGGACATTCTGCCGCATCGAGACAAGAAGCTATCGCGAAAGGTAGAGGTCTTTCATTTCATACGGTCGGGCGAAGTGTTTGTCGGTCAAGGTGTCGACGAAAGCGATCGCTTCACCGGTCGACTTCATTTCCGGGCCGAGCTCTTTCGGCACTTCGGGGAATTTGTCCCAGGAGAAGACGGGCTCTTTGATCGCAAAGCCTTCGAGGCTGGACTCCAGCATGCCCCTCTCGCGGAAGGTGGCGATTTTCTCGCCGAGCATGACCTGCGTCGCAATGTTGGAAATCGGAATGCCGGTCGCCTTCGCAACGAACGGCACGGTCCGGGACGCGCGCGGATTGGCTTCGATGACGAACACCTTCTCGTCCTTGATCACCATTTGCACGTTCAACAACCCGACCGCCTCAAGCTCCAGGGCGATCTTTCGGACGTATTCGCGGATGGTATCCTGCACCTCTTGCGACAGGCTGTACGGGGGAAGAACCGCCGTCGAGTCGCCGGAGTGCACCCCGGCTGGCTCGATGTGCTGCATGATGCCCGTGATCCAGACCTCGTCACCGTCACACACGGAATCCACGTCGACCTCGATCGCGTCCTCCAGAAATCGATCCAGCAGGATATGATTGCCCGGGAAGACGGACAGAATGTTGTCGACGTACTCCGCCACCTCGTCCCGGTTGATGGCAATGCGCATCCCCTGACCGCCGAGAACATAGCTCGGGCGAATGAGGATGGGATAGCCGATGTCGTCGGCCACGTTGACCGCCTCCTTCACGCTTTTGGCCATGCCGTAGGGCGGGAACGGGACGTCCAGCCGGCGCAGCGTTTCGGAAAACTTGCCCCGATCCTCGGCCAGCTCCATCTTGTCCTGGCTCGTGCCAAAGATCCGGATGCCTTCGTCGACGAAGCGTTCGCCCAGCTTGAGCGCGGTCTGGCCGCCCAGCTGCAGGATCACGCCTTCGGGCTGCTCGTGGTCGATTACGTCGAGTACGCGCTCCCAGAACACGGGCTCAAAGTAGAGCTTGTCGGCAACATCGAAGTCGGTCGAGACCGTCTCCGGGTTGCAGTTCAGCATCAGCGCTTCGTAGCCGAGCTCGCGAGCGGCGTGCACCCCGTGGACGCACGAGTAGTCAAACTCGATGCCCTGCCCGATCCGATTCGGCCCGGAGCCCAGGATCAGGACTTTGTCTTTCGACGTCACCGCGCTCTCGTTAAACGTCTCGTAGCTGGAGTAAAAGTAGGGCGTCTCGGCGGGAAACTCGCCGGCGCAGGTGTCAACCAGCTGAAAGGTCGGCGTGACCTGGAGGCTCTTCCGGTAGTCCCGAACCGCGTGGTCGTCCACCTCGTCTGGCACGAGATACGCAATTTGCTCATCGGAAAAGCCATGCCGTTTGTAGCGTCGCATCCGGTCGGCGTCGATCTCGTCGAGCGGCGTGGCGCGGATCTCATCCTCGACGTCCACGAGGTCCTGGATCTGGTGGAGAAACCAGGGATCGATCTTCGTGACGTCGTGCACCTCCTCGACACTCGCGCCGTAGCGGAACGCGTGGCGCACATGCAGCAGGTGATCCCAGTGCGGCTTCTGCAGGCGCTCCCGGACGTAATCACGGTCAGCGTCCGGGCGATCCGCCCCCAGGCCGGCGTACCCGATCTCCAGACTCTGACAGGCTTTTTGCAGGCTTTCGGGAAAGGTTCGGCCGATCGACATGACCTCGCCGACGGCCTTCATCTGCGTCGTCAGCTCTTCATCCACGCCTTCGAACTTCTCGAAGTTAAAGCGCGGAATCTTGGTTACGACGTAGTCGAGCGACGGCTCGAAGCAGGCACTCGTCGTGCCGGTGACCTCATTCGGGAGCTCGTCGAGCGTGTACCCGACGGACAGCTTGGCCGCCACCTTGGCGATCGGGTATCCCGTGGCTTTCGATGCCAGGGCGGACGAGCGCGATACCCGCGGATTGATCTCGATGACGATCATTCGCCCGGTCTCCGGCTCGACGGCGAACTGAATGTTGCAGCCGCCGGCGAACGTTCCGATCGAATTCATCGCCAGGATCGCCGCATCACGCATCCGCTGATACTGCCGGTCGGTCAGGGTCTGCTGTGGCGCGACGGTGACGGAATCCCCCGTATGCACGCCCATCGGATCGACGTTCTCGATGGACGCGATGATGATGACATTGTCGTTGTTGTCCCGTAGCAGCTCAAGCTCGTACTCTTTCCAGCCGAAGAGGCATTCCTCGATCAGCACCTGGTGGACCGGGCTCATCTCCAGCCCTCGCGTCACCTTGGACTCGAACTCCGCCTCCGTCCAGACGATGCCGCCACCGCTCCCGCCGAGCGTGTACGATGGACGGATGACGATCGGTACGCCGCCCAGATCCTGCGTGATCTCTTTCGCCTCGAGCAAACTCTTCGCCGTCCGGCTCCGCCCCTGGTCGAGACCGATCTCTTCCATCAGGTTGCGAAACTCCTGTCGGTCCTCCGTCCGCTTCACCGCTTCGATGTCGACGCCGATCACGTCGATCCCCCGCTCCTCCCAGAAGCCCTCATCCTTCAGGTCCTGTGCCAGATTCAGGGCCGTCTGCCCCCCCATCGTTGGGAGGACCGCGTCGGGATCCTCCTTGTCCACGATCTCGCGGATCGACGCCGGCGTGAGTTCCTGCAGGTACACCTTATCGGCCGTCATCGGGTCCGTCATGATTGTCGCCGGGTTCGAGTTGACGAGCACCACCCGGTAGCCTTCGTCCATCAGTGCCCGAGACGCCTGGCTACCGGAATAGTCAAACTCGCACGCCTGACCAATGACAATCGGCCCGGAGCCGATGAGAAGAATGGTTTCGATATCGGTGCGCTTCGGCATGGGTCGTGTTTCTGGGAAAAAACGGGTTGGCGGCGGGACAGGATCGTACAGCTATATCGAACGATGTCACATCAGGCGCTCCAACGCATGCAGCGCCGTCACATTCAAACATTCACACATACAAACATCCACACATTCACACGACCTCACCCTCCCTCCTCCTCCGGGGCGGGTGGAGGAAAGGTCACCGGGATCTCGACCTCCGACGGAACCGGGCCCCGGTCGACCCTCGCCGGCTCAAAGCCAAGCTGCTGAACGACCTCCAGCGCGACGCGCTCAAGCGACCGATGACCGCCCTGCACGATGCGCATCCGGGTTGCCCGCCCGCGGACAGTCACGATCGCACGCACCCAGACGGTGCCGAAGGCATTGGCCTCTTTCGCATCCTCCGGGTAGGTCGTAAGGGCGTACACCTGCTCCATCCCGCCGATAATCTGCGGGGCGGAGTCCACCGAGTCGACGACATACATGTCAAGCCCCTCGGCGGTTGGCTTGGAGCCGCCGCAGGCTGACAGCAGCAGGACAAACGCCGGCGCCGCGACCAGTAAGGCGAAGAGGATTGATGTCCGGCCGGAGCGGGACGGGGAACAGGATTCGGGCGGTGCGAGCGACGACATGGGTTCGGGCAACGATCGAGGGGGGTAGGCGGTATCGGTTGACGGCGCGGTCAGGCACTGACGGGGCTTCGCGACTCCGGCGGTGGGGCAATCTCCACGTCGCGCTCCTCACCAATCATCGCCATGAATGTGTCGAACAGATACTGGCTGTCGTGCGGCCCGGGCGACGCTTCCGGGTGATACTGCAGCGACAGACCGGCGAACGTTTTGAACCGCATTCCCTCCACGGTGTCATCGTTCAGGTTGACGTGCGTGATCCGCGCTTTCGAGGAATCGATACTCTCCGGGTCGACGGCGAACCCATGATTCTGCGTCGTCACCTCCACCCGGCCGGTGTCGAGGTTCTGGACCGGGTGGTTGGCCCCTCGGTGCCCGACGAACATTTTGTAGACGTCGAAGCCCTGCGCAAGCGACAGCAACTGGTGCCCGAGGCAAATTCCGAAGAGCGGGCGGCCGGTCTCGATCAACTGCCCGGTGCGTTCGATGGCTGCGGACATCGCACGCGGATCCCCCGGACCGTTCGACAGAAAGATGCCGTCGGGATCGTAGTCCATGGCATCTTCGACCGACGTACTCCCCGGAACGACGTGAACGGTGCAGCGGCGCTGGCGGAAGGAGCGAAGGATATTGCGCTTCACGCCGTAATCGTACACGACGATCGTCGGCCCGTCTCCCGCGGCAAACGTCATCGGCGCGTCGACGCCGATTTCGGAGGCGAGGTCCAGACCACTCATGCTCGGCCAATCCCTCGCCTTCTGCACGAGGACGTCTTCGTCCATCTCGTCGGAGGAGATGACGGCGTTCATCACCCCGCGGTCGCGAATGTGCCGGACCAGCATCCGCGTGTCGACCCCCGAGATCCCAACGAGCTCGTGCCGTCGCATGTACGCGTCCAGGGTCTCATCCGCCTGCGGGTTGGATGGTCGCCGCGTGAAGTCGCGAACGATGAAGCCGGCAATCATCGGTGAGGCCGCCTCGTCGTGGTCGAAGGTGGCCGCGTAATTCCCGATGTGGGGATACGTCATCATCATGAGCTGCCCGACGTACGACGGGTCCGTCATGATCTCCTGATACCCGGTCATGCTCGTGTTGAAGCACAGCTCGCCGCCGGCAAGTCCCCGGTAGCCGATGGACTCCCCGGAGACAACGGTTCCGTCGGACAGTGCGAGTTTGGCCGGTACGTGCGTGGGCGTATCGTTCGATGTGGTCATAGGTACAACGGGCTTGGAGCGAATCGCAGCGGGAGAACCGGCACCTCTATCCATAAAAATGCCCTCCCACTACCGGAAGCGGGAAGGCGAAATCGGGAGACGGACCGGGCTGAACAACAGTGCCGGTTGGCCAGACGAGGAAAATCGCCGGACCGGCGGGGGCTGAGGGTGGGCCCACCGGAAGGTCGGAGGACAGAACGTCGGGCAACATGCCGGGTGGCATCGGCAGTATGTGACACACGCGAGGGGGGACATCCGTTGTTCTCTTGCAGGGAATGTCCGGAAAACGGAATGGTTTCGTAATCTCTCTGGCTTCATCCCCTTGCGCGGCGGGTTCGCCAAAGGTTCGAACGCCGCCGGGCGGTCGACGGCGAAGAAACTTGAAGCGATGTCGAAGGTGTACGCCGTAGCACCTTGAATCACCCCCGTCTCTCCCCCATGGCGTCTCTGCGCGACCGAAACGACTCCTACAGGCTCCAGATCCTGGCGTCCATGACCGGGGTGCTGGTGCTGATGACCGTCCTGATCTGGTGGTGGCCGATGTCCGCCCGGACGCCGGCGGATCTGCCGTTCCGGGACGACGCCGAGGACTTCGTCCAGATCGAAGAGATTCAACCCACGAGCCACTCGCAGGACCTGAAGCCGCCGCCCCCGGCTCCGTTGCCGCCGGTGGTCGTGCCGCAGGATGTGATCGTCGAGATCGAATTTGACGGATCCAGCAACCTGGCGATCGATGAGCCCGGCGACGACGCCGTCGTTCAGGAGGGAGCCACCGGCCCCACGGCAGCACGCTCCACAGACGTAAGTGCACGGCTCTTCCGGACGGTGCAGCCGGAATACCCGGCGGCGGCTCGGCGCGCCGGCATCCGCGCCCGCGTCGTGGTAGAGGTGGACGTCGACCGGGACGGTCAGGTCACCGGCGCGCAAATCGTCCGGAGCGAACAGGCACGAGGCGAGCGGATGCAGACGGTGTCTTCGCTTGGATACGGCATCGAGGCATCGGCGCTGGCTGCTGCACGGCGATCGGTGTTTCGGCCGGCGGAGAGCAACGGCGAGCCGGTTTCGACCCGCACGACGATCACATTTACGTTCGGCGACGGACAGCCGTAGGATCGCCAGGCACGCGCCGTATCACCGCCTCGAGCGGCCTGCGAAGCCCCGCGCTTCCGTCACTCCTGGACATCTTTCCAGCGGGCTTCCTCCATGTCGTCCCAGTAGCGTACGGAGCTGCGTTCGCTCCCGGTGTATTGCCGGGGCGACGGACCGCGCCAGCCGTGTGATCGATCTTCTTCGACCACAGCCTGCTTTCCGCGCATGATCATCACCAGGTTGCTTGCCGCCTGCATGATGAAGTAAAAAATGACGGCGAAGAAGATGTACTCCATGGAAGCCATCGGAGCCTCGATCTGATTGTTCTACAACGTCCCGATCGTCCCAGAAATCTGAGACGTTGCGTCGGGAGACGACCGGTCGTGCGTCCCGTCGTCATTCAGAACGCTCGACCACCGGATCCACGTAGGTGGTCCCACTCAGGTCGGCGTCTGCGATGTGACGCAGGATCAGGTCCAGATCCCGGTCATTTTCGACAAAGTCAATCTCTGCCGCATTCACGATCAGCAGCGGCGTCTTTCGATACGTCCGGAAGTAATGATCGTATGCTTCGTGCAGACTGCGGATATAATCCGGATCCATCGACCGCTCGTACGCCCGGTCCCGCTTGCGAATGTTGTCCATGAGCCGTTCCGGCGACGACTGCAGGTACACAATCAGATCCGGCGTCGGGATATTCGGCTCCATGATGCTGTAAAGCGTCTCGAACAGCTGCAGTTCGTCCCCCGACAGCGTTTGATGCGCGAAAATCCGATTCTTGTCGAATGCGTAATCACTGATGACAACCCGGTGGAAGAGGTCACGCGCGCCGAGGTCTTTTTGCTGCTGAAATCGGCTGGCGAGAAACGTCAGCTCCGTTTGAAACGCCCATCGCTCTTTGTTTTCGTAAAACCGTTCCAGAAACGGGTTCTCCTCGAACTGCTCCAGAACGATTCGGCCGCTTACTGCCTGGGTCAGAAGCCGGGCGAGCGACGTTTTTCCTGCGCCGATCACACCCTCAATGACGAGATACCCGAGGTCTTCGGGCAGCGATACAGAAGGGGAAGATGATTGGGGCATGCGATCGAGGAAAGCAGCAAGGGGGGAGTGACGGGCGCCAGGGATATTCGCCGGCCCCGGGTCGCGAGGCAATCACGCGAGGCAATCACAGGAGGGCGTCGAGAATGCGGTCGAGCCTTGCCCGATCCGTGCAACGGTCGAGCAACGCCGAGATGGTTGATTCGAACGGTGCGGGAACGACCAGGTTCGGGGCGACGTCTGCCCAGGGCTGAAGCACGAATCGACGCTCACCGATCCGTGGGTGAGGAAGGGTTAGCGCTGACTCTCGCACGACCGCCCGCCCGACGACGAGGAGATCGATGTCGATCGGCCGGGGGGCCCACCGCCGTGACGACAGGTCGCGACCGGCCTCTCGTTCGATTCGCTTCGCAAGAGCCAGGAGGTCCGCCGGGGACCGATCCGTCTCCACCTCGACCACAGCGTTGAAGTAGTCCGGCTGCGATTCCTCGGGGTCCATCGTATGAGCCTCCGTACGGTATACGGGCGATAGCCTACGCATCTTCACATCCGCCGCGTCGAGACGGTCCACTGCGAAGCGAAGATGCTGCAGCCGGTCTCCTTCGTTCGATCCGAGCGACAGAAAGGCCGTCGTCATGCCCCGGTGCGGTCGTTCGAGAAAGACGCCTCAGCGCCCAGCGAATTGCCGTCCATACGAGCCGTGAAGTTAGAGGTTGCGGGATGGAGCGCCGGTCCCACGGTGACACCCGGACACATGTCATCGGGCCGGTGCCGTCGGAAACTTTTCCCGATTCCTTCACCTCCGGTGTGGATACGGTGCGGCGTCCCGGACGAACAAGGAGATACACAGGACACCGAATGTCTCGTTTCCCCCGCACCCGTCCTCGACCCACGATGAACGCGTCCACTCCGTCCACTCGCGCCGCCACCCGGCTCATCGCCCTGCTCCTCTTGAGCATGGCCTTCCTGACCGGATGCAGCGCCCTCTCGTCATCGACCTCTCCCGAGGCGTCCGCGCCGGACATCCCCGGCGTCGCGACCACGCCGCCGGGTTACGCCTTTCCTTCGGGCGACTCGCTGACCGTTGCGACCTGGAACGTGGAAAACTTTGTCGATGAGTACGACAACCCTTACATCGACAATGAGCGGGAAAACGATCCGCCGGACGACATGTACGCCCGGTTCAGACTCTTCATCCGTGGCATCCGAGCGCTGGATGCGGACGTCGTCGTCCTGCAGGAAATCGAGAGCGAGGCCTTTGTGCAGACAATCGCGGAGGAGCATCTAAGCGACATGGGCTACCGGTTCTTCACCGCCACCGAAAGCCCGGACTGGTTCCAGAACGTCGTCCTGATGAGCCGCGTGCCGCTCGGAGTCGTGGAGAGCTACTCGGACGTTGTCACCCCCGTGGAAGGCATCGAGACGGACAACGGCGAGCCAGAGGCCCAATCGCTCACCAACAACCGCATCTGGCGAGCGACGATCCACGCGCGTCCCAATTACAGCTTCCACCTCGTCGGAGCCCACCTGAAGGCCGGCCCCGGCCCCCGAAACGCTGGCTGGCGCATCGGGCAGGTTCGCCTCCTCCATGAACGGTTCAACGACTTGCTGGCGACGGACCCGGACGCCAACATCCTGATCGCCGGCGACCTGAACAGCCTCGCCGACAGCCCGGAGTTGCGCCTGCTACTAAACAACGACGACCGTCCGGCACCCGACTCGCTGCAGGAGGGGACGGACGACTGGACGGCATCGTTCGTGGACCCGCTTCACGGGACGAAGACGTGGACGCACCCGTCGGGCGACCCGGAACGTCAGCTGGATTACATCCTCCTCAACGACCACGCCCTCCCAGAACTCGTCGCCGGCTCGGCGCTCATCCCGCGCCCGCTCTCGGACGCGGACATGGAACGCCTCAGCGATCACCTACCGGTCCGGATTACAATCACGACGACCGAGCAGTAACGGCTCGTCCGGCGGGCGGTGTCAGGTCGGGGCCTCCGCCTCGAAACACTTCTCCCACGCGAACAGGTCTGTCATGCGCTGACGGTCGTACGCCCACCGACGTCCCGTCCACGTGATGCAGACCGAATCCGCGCCGTCGTCGTCCACCTCCATGCGAACGTACTGACCGTCATTCGCGCCACGGAGGGAGAACCGGTTGGGGAACGGTCCGATCGAGAACGGGCCCCCCTTCACCGACCCGCGCCGGTCCAGGGCCGCCGCCTGCACGACCGGAGCGCGAAGACCGTCTCCGGGACCGTATACGTTGTTGGTGCCGTCGTCCAGCGCCAGCATGTGCGCATCGCCGGAGACGATGACGAGGCGCGACGCCACCCCGATCGAGTCGATGTAGGCTGCAAGTTCCTCACGCTCGGTCGTGAACCCGCTCCACCGATCCGGCTCGTCGAGGTCGTTGGCGATCCACGGGACGCTGCTGACCCACACGATCACGGGATAGGCCCGGGCGCGTCGGAGTTCGGCTTTGAACCACCGCTTCTGCTCCTCGCCCATCATAGACTTCTCCGCCGTGTCCGGGAGGTCGTTTCGGCTTCGCGCGGACCGCAGATCTGTCAGGATGTAACGGATGCGCCCCACCGTAAAGGCCTGGTGGATCGGGCCGCCCGCGCCGGCTGGAAGATCGTAGTGCGGGACGAACGCCCGATACGCCGACTGCGCAACGTTCTGCACACGGACGGCGCCGGAACTGTTGTTGGGGCCGAAATCGTGGTCGTCCCAGACGTACGCCAGCGGCACTGAGCGGAAGAGACGCGACTGTTCGGGCGAGGCATGAACGGTCGCGTACGCATCCCGGTATCGCTGCATCTCCGGAACGGCAATGTCGGAATAATGCATGTCTCCGAGATGGAGAAACAGGTCCGGTGACGTCGCGCGGATGCTATCGAAAATCGCATGCCGGGAGCCGGTCGCAGCGCAGCCACCGATGGCAACCTCGTACGACTGCGGGCCGTCTTTGAACGTACGAAACGTACCTCGCGGGCGATTGACGACGGTCTCCCGCTCGACGAGGCGATAGTGGTACCGCGTACCCGGTGTCAGGTCGGTAAGTAAAAATTGCAAAACACCCTCCACCGCTTCCTCTGCGCCTCCTGTAGCATCAGGAAGGTCCGGTGCCACGGTGCGTGCAGTTTCAAATGACGAGGTGGTATCGATCTCCAGCGCAACCCGGCCCGACGATGGCGAGGCCGCCGCCACGACGCGCGCAGAGGTCGGCGTCACGGCTCCGCTCCACATCAACGTCGCCGAGTCCGGGACCGAGATCGGATCCGGCGTCACGGGCGAATCCAGATAGCGGCACCCGGTCAGGACCGAGGCCAGTAGCACGGCGAGAGCGATACAGAGCGGCCCAGATCGCAGGCGATGCTCCGAGAGCGAAAGATCCATGAGCGGTTCGGGAGACACGGGGGGACCGGGGAGAATGCAGAAAAGAAATCAGGTAAATCGTCCCGATGACCGGCTTCGGGAATCATTTTCGCTATACACGATGCGCGCCGGTTTGATCATTCTAACCGTCGCAGTATCGTCAGCCCGAACCGATAACCACCCCATCTATGCCCCTCTCGTCCATGTTTCGCTTCGCCAGACGCACCGCTCTCACGCTGATTCTGGGCATGCTTCTCGTCGCCTGTGACTCCGGAGGAGATTCAGGCGATGGAAACCAGGGACCCCAGTTCCAGGAGTCGTTTACCATGACGATCTCCGGTAACGGCATCAACGAGACGTACGAGGGGATCGCCTACTGGGCGGAAGCGCCCGACAATCAGGGTGATACCGCGTTCGCGATTTCCCTCTCCAGCAACTCATCGACCGATGCAGCCGCCACGGGACTCATCTTCCGCACGGGGCAGCGTCCGGGTACCGGCACATACTCGGTGGCAAATATCGACGACGAGGCGAGTGATCCGCTATCGAATTTCGCCATCTATCTCATCGACGCATCGGCGACGAACTCGTTCACCGGGTATTTCTCCGACGGCGGCGACATCAACATCACCGAGTCGACTGGAAACGTGGTCGCCGGTAACTTCACGATTCCCGGTACGCTGATTCAGTCGTCCCCGAACCAGCAGGACCGCATCGACGTCACGATCGACTGCACGTTCGAGGCCTCGAACAACCCGGGGTTCGTGTCTCTCTAATTCGCGGTCGGCGCTTCGATCCGGTGCGAGAAGAGCGGCCACGCCCCGAGCTTTAGATCACGTAAGAAGCGTTGTAAAAGAACCACGTTTCAATCGAAATCGGGGACTCGCGCGGGGCGTCGGTAGCGCATGGATGCCGACGTCCTACTCGCGTTTGCGACGTGACCAGGTACGTTATGCGTCGCGTCGGCCGCCGGGCCGCTTCCGCGCTGAGATCCTGTGCTGCACCCTGCTGCGACGAACGGCCAACATCGTTCACGATGCGTTCAACATACCGTAAGAATCGCGCAACACCGCATGATCGGGGATTTCCGTTATTTGTTTAAAAAGGAGGGACAGACTATCTTCTCATAGCTTTTTGAATCTGTCGATTCTACCGCGCCGTTTCTCCCTCGTACCGCAGATCTGGAGATTTCCCGTCGCTACATGTCGCACTCTGACAGAGATTTCTATCCGGGACAGTCGCGTCCCTCTTACGACCGCATCGACATCCCGGAGCAAGACGATGAAGTCAAAGACCTCCTCAAACGGTCGATCGAAGCCGCCAACAATTCAATCGTCCTCACCGACCCGCACCAGCCCGACAACCCACTGATTTACATCAACCAGGGGTTTTTGGAATTGACCGGCGATGATGAGGACGAGATTCTGGGGTACAACTGTCGCTTCCTCCAGGTGCGCCCGGACGGAACGCGCGATGACGACCAGCCGGCCGTTCGGACCCTGGCGAATGCGGTACAGAAGGGGGAGCACTGCCGGGCGGTGATCCGGAATTATCGCAAGGACGGCGAAATGTTCTGGAATGAGCTGTATCTGACGCCGGTGTATGACAAAACCGGCACGCTCGTGAACTACGTCGGCGTTCAGAACGACATCACCGAGCGCGTTCGCCTGAATGAAACGCTCGAGCGCCGCGTGCAGGAGCGCACGCAGGCGCTGGAGAAGAAAACGCGCGAACTGGAGCGGCAGCGTGATGCGCTCGAGCGAGCCAAGGATGAAGCGGAGGCGGCGAGCCGGGCCAAGTCCACGTTTCTCGCCAATATGAGCCATGAGATCCGGACGCCGCTCACCGCCATCCTCGGTCTTGCCGACGTCATCCGTGCAAAGAGCCAGGACGGCCACTTCGACGAGCACATCCGGCGAATTAAGTCGGCCGGCAGTCGGCTCATGGACACGCTGTCGTCCCTCCTGACGCTGGCCAAACTGGAAGCGGGCAACATGAAGATGGAGGTGGAGCCCCTGATCGTGACCGATGAAACGCTGGAGGTCGTCGAGCTCTTCCGGGAGCGGGCTGAAGAAAAAGACCTCACGCTCGACTTCAGCGTCGAAGAGGATGCCCGCGACGCGGTCGCAGAGCTGGACGCCGGTGCACTGAACTCGGCGCTCCAGAACCTCATTTCGAATGCCATCAAGTTCACCGAAGAAGGGGAGATCGAAGTCCTCGTACGCCGCCGGAGTCACAGCACGGACGAGCGCATCGAGATCGCGGTCCGCGACACGGGCATCGGCATCAGCCGGGAGTTTCAGCCCCATCTCTTCGAGGATTTCCGGCAGGAGTCGGACGGACTGACTCGCGAGCATGAAGGATCCGGTCTCGGACTTTCTATCACGAAGCAGGTCGTCGAGACGATGGACGGCACCATCGCGGTCGACTCCGACCAGGGGGTCGGCAGCCGGTTCTCGATCACCTTCCCGCTGGCGACGGACTACCACCTGGAAGAGGCGCCGGAGACGGACGAGACCATCGAACCGGACCGTGAGGACGCTCGGGTGCTTCTGGTGGAAGACAACAATAACACCATTTTCCTCGTCCAGGACCTCCTCGGAGACGTCGTCGACCTCGTGATCGTCCGTAGCGCTTCCGATGCCGTCCGGGAGACCCGCGACGCGGATGAGCCGTTCGATCTCTTACTGATCGACATCAATCTGGAGAGTGGCGGGAGCGGCGTCGACGTCCTCGAACGTCTTCGGCACAACGACACATACAGAGACACCCCCATGGTGGCGGTGACGGCGATCGCCATGCCCGGGGATCGGGAAGAACTCCTGGACCGCGGGTTCGATGCCTATCTGGCGAAACCATTCGAAGCCGGCGACCTGGTTGCCATCGTTGATCAGTACCTGTAGCGTTTGCAGTTCAGGGGCTGAAATGCGACGTTGACCGGTACATCGAGCCACGCCCTTGTCAACTCTCGCTTTCAAGCACGCCCGCCCCTATGCCCACGATCCGCGACATCGCACAGCCTCTCGAAGCCTGGGCACCGCCCGGATCGGCTCAAGACTACGACAATGTCGGCCTGCAGGTCGGCGACGCGGGCCGCGAGATTGATCGAGCCCTGATCGCCCTCGACTGCACACCGCAGGTCCTCGATGAGGCCCTGGAGATCGGTGCCCAACTCATCATCTCCCACCACCCGCTGATCTTTCGCCGCCTTTCGTCCGTGACGGCCGACGGGTTCGTATCGAATCTCGCGCTTCGGCTGGCGGAGTCGAAAGTGGCACTCTACAGCATCCACACCAACCTGGATGCGACGCCCGGCGGCGTTTCATTTGCGCTGGCCGAGCAACTCGGCCTGAGCGGCATCGATCTGCTGGACGGGTTCGACGAGTCGATGCTCAAGCTTGTCACCTTTGTGCCCAACGACGAATTCGACGCCGTGCGCTCCGCGCTCGCGGAGGCCGGCGCGGGTCGGATCGGGGACTACGATGCATGCGCCTTCGCGTCGGACGGCACCGGATACTTCAAACCGGGGGACGCCGCCGATCCTCATATCGGCACGGCGGGAGGCGACCTGCAATCCGTGTCGGAACGTCGCATCGAAGCACAGGTCGAGCGCTGGAACCTCCGACGCGTGCTCTCGGCGCTCCATGATGCCCACCCGTACGAGGAGGTCGCGTACGACGTATATCCCCTGCAGGGGAAAACCTCCCAGGCCGGACTGGGCGCGATCGGTACACTCGACGAGCCTCTCCCCATGCCCGATTTCCTTGCGCGGGTCCAATCCCGCCTCGATGCCGGTAGTTTGCGCTGGGCGGGCGACCCGGAGGCCACGGTCAAGCGCGTCGCTGTTTGCGGGGGCGCCGGATCCGACTTCATCCGAACCGCGCGCGGCGCCGGTGCCGACGCCTACGTCACGTCCGACATCACGTACCACCAGTTCTTCGATGTACTGGACAATGACGGGACGCCGCAGATAGCTGTGATCGATGCCGGCCACTACGAAACCGAGTCGATCACGGAACAGCTCCTCCTCGATTACCTGGCCGAACGGTTCCCCGATGTGTCATTCGAGCGGACACGCCATCGCACGAGCCCCATGCGTACCTTCACCGGTGCCGAACCATCCCCGTCCGCCTAAGCGCACCGGCGGCACTTCTCATCGGGCCAAAGACGCGGCACGGTGATGCCGCTTGTTTTTCGGCGTATTTCTGTCTAGACTAACGCAAATGTTCGCGTACTCGTCGAGACACCTGCCTCAGCGTATGCCGACGGCGTCAGCATGCCATCAGATGGTCGGCCCCATGCCGACACCGGCCAGATGACGGGTGGAGGACTCCACACGTTTTCTGTGCAGCTCGTCCACTCGTCCCTCACCGACGGGTGGGCGAGTCTGTTTCTCCCCCGTTCCTATCGTCTCTATGCGGTGCCGGATAACCCGTCGTCACCCGACTCGATCCAACCGCGACGTCCTTTGACCCCGTGCTCACACCCGATCACTCCTCCCCATGCCCGACTCTGCCCCGGCCCGCAACGTGATAGGCACCGTTCTTCAGTCCTGCTCTACCGACCCGATGACCGGCTTTTACCGTGACGGAAGCTGCCACACCGGCCCGGAGGATCGCGGAACACACACCGTGTGCGCTGTCATGACCGAAGCGTTTCTGTCCTTCACCCGGTCGCGCGGGAACGATCTCTCGACGCCTCGACCCGAATATGACTTCCCCGGGCTCCAGGCAGGCGACCGCTGGTGCCTGTGCGCATCGCGCTGGAAGGAAGCGGCAGACGCGGACGTGGCTCCCCCGGTCGTTCTCGAAGCCACTCACGAAAAGACCCTCGAGACTGTGGCGAAGGACCGACTTCTCGAACATGCGGTGACATCGTCCGGCTAAGCTCCCGGCCAGCACAGACGGATCGGCCGGTTGACGGTCGCCCGGCCGTGCGGTATCATTTTGATTGTGCTCGAATCGGCGCAACGCCGTCCACACCCTCTGCCTCCAGCGCCTGGCCGTCCATGACCGTGCTCCGTCCCCGGCAACTTCCGCTTCTCCTGATCGTGATGCTGACATGGGTCGGCTGCCAGCCCTCCAATGAGTCGGACCCCGGTGCGTCCGACTCCGACGTAACAGCTACGGAGGGAGCCGGATCGTCGAACCTCACGAAAAAGTACACGCAGGTGCCGCTGGACACCGATTTGTCGGGACTATCGGAGAATCAGCGGCAGATGATTCCCCTCTTCATCGAGGCGGCCCAGGCGATGGACGAGGTGTTCTGGGAGCAGGCCTACGGCAACAGGGACTCTCTGCTCTCGACGATCGAAGACCCGGCCCTGCGTACCTTCGTGGAGATTAACTACGGCCCGTGGGATCGGCTAAACGGGAACGAACCCTTCATCGACGGGGTCGGCCGAAAGCCGTCTGGCGCCAACTTCTATCCGAGCGACGCCGATCGCGACGAGCTGCAGGCGGCCGCAGACCAGGACGCCGAGATCCTGAACCCCTACACCATGATCCGCCGGACGCCGGTCGGGGCGCTCACCGCCATTCCCTACCACCAGTTTTTCTCCGCCGAGATGGAGCAGGCTGCCATGCGCCTGCGCGAAGCGGCCGACCTCGCTGAGAATGACGGATTCCGCCGTTACCTCCGCCTGCGCGCCGACGCACTGACAACCGGCGCATACCGCGAAAGCGACATGGCGTGGATGGACATGAAGACGAATGAACTCGACCTCGTCATCGGGCCGATCGAGACGTACGAGGATCAGCTCTTCGGGGCCAAAACGGCCGCCGAGACGTTCGTCCTTGCGAAGGACCTGGAATGGAGCCAGCGCCTGGATCGCTACGCTCAGCTGCTTCCGATGCTACAGCGCGATCTGCCGGTCCCGGATGCCTATAAGAAGGACACGCCCGGACGCGACTCCGATCTCGGCGCGTACGATGTCCTCTACGTCTCCGGGGACGCGAATGCCGGTGCCAAGACGATCGCGATCAACCTTCCCAACGACGAGCAGGTTCAGCAGCAGAAGGGATCCCGACGCCTCCAGCTTAAGAACGCGATGCGGGCAAAGTACGACGCTATCCTCGTCCCGATCAGCGAGCAGCTCATCACGGAAGAGCAGCGCAAGCACATCTCGTTCGACGCCTTTTTCAGCAATACGATGTTTCACGAGGTTGCGCACGGCCTCGGCGTGAAGACGGTTGTCAACGCCCCGGATCGCACGGTCCGCGAAGCGCTGAAGGATCAGGCCTCGCCGCTCGAGGAGGGCAAGGCTGACGTGCTGGGCCTGTACATGGTTCGGAAGCTAAAGGAGGAAGGCGAACTCGAAACCGACCTGATGGACAATTACGTGACGTTTCTCGCCGGGATTTTCCGGTCCATCCGGTTCGGCACGTCGAGCGCACATGGGACAGCGAACCTGGTCCGCTTCAACTACTTCCGCGAGAAAGGCGCCTTCACCCGGGATCCGGAGTCAGGTACATACACCGTCCATCGCGACTCGATGGAAGCGGCCGTGGACGCTCTTTCCGAGAAGATCCTGCGCCTGCAGGGCGACGGCGATTACGACGCTGTGGCCGCCTTCACACAGCAGTACGGAGAGCGACCTTCGTCCCTGAACGAAGACCTGAAGCGGGTGGAGGACGCCGGTATTCCGACCGACATCACCTACGAACAGGGTCTCGACGTTCTTGAAGGCGTTCCTGCGTCCGCCACAGCGGCCCGCTAATCTCTCGAATGCCCTTGGGAGGCTGGCGTAGAACCTGTGCACACAGATGCGGACGGACAGACAACCGCCATTGCTCTTTCTGAATCGGAGCGCGCCGAACCGAACCCGCCGGCGTACCACACGGTCACAGCACGTGTACGGACCGTCGTACTGTTCTGCGGTGTCGGCTCCTGGTTCGTTTTCAGCAGGATAAGGACATAGCCCATCGTTCAACGACCGCAGGAGCCGGCCTCCGACGTTTGATTCCTGCGCACGGTAACGGGGCCCTCCGCACCCCGGAAGCGACGTCGCCGTTGCGTTCCTGTGCCTACCCCTCCACGGAGGCGGCGTCCTCATCCTCGTACATCACATCCTGGAGCGTAGCCTGCAGCTTCTCTGCCGTGAACGGCTTCGCGAGAAACGTCTGCGCGCCGGCCTGCACCGCATCGTCGGTTCGCCCGTCGGCCATCCCGCTGGCGGCGATGATCGGCACATTGGGGAATTGCGGTCGCAACCGGCGGATCAGATCGAATCCGTTCATTTCCGGCATGCGAAGGTCTGTGATGATGGCCTCGACCTGGTCGCCGTTGCGCTCCATCACGTCAATGGCCTTATCCCCTCCCTGCGCCGTGATGACGCGGTAGCCGGCGTCTTCCAGGGTCTGCCGTGCGGTATCGAGGATGAACTCCTCGTCGTCGACCACCAGGATCAATTCCCCGTTGCCATCCCGTAACTCTCCGGACGCAGTCGGCCCCCGTCGTTCATCCGACGAGGTCGCCACTGGGACGTAGACTCGGAACGTGGTGCCTTCGCCGGTCTCGCTCTCAACGTCGACGAAGCCGTTGTGGCTCTTCACAATGCTGTAGGCGGTGGACAGGCCGAGGCCGGTTCCTTCCCCTTCGGCTTTTGTGGAAAAGAAGGGCTCAAAGATCTTGTCGATCGCCTCGTCCGGGATGCCGGATCCGGTGTCTGAGACCCGCAGGCAGACGTAGGAGCCGGCTTCTGCATCCATTTTGCGATGGGCTTCGGCCTCTGAAACGTCGGCTTCCGACGCACTGATCTCGATCACGCCACCATCCGGCATCGCGTCGCGAGCGTTTACGCACAGGTTCATCAGCACCTGTTGCATCTGCGTAGCATCGCCGACGATGTCGTGGAGGTCGTCCGGTACGTCGACGCGCACGTCAATGTTGTCCGGAAAGGTTTCCGTCGTGATCTTGGCCACTTCCTCGATGATCGTCGCGGCCTGCAGGGCGACGCGTTCCCCTTCCACCCCACGGGCAAAGGCCAGCACCTGTTCGACCATGTTGGAGCCGCGCTCGGCGCTCTTTTCGATCATCTCCAGCGTCTTCAGCACCTTCTCATCCTCCGATTCCCGGCGCTTGAGCACCTTGACGCCAAGCAGGATCGGGACGAGAAGATTGCCCAGGTCGTGTGCGATGCCGCCGACCAGACGGCCGATGCTTTCCATCCGCTGAGAGCGTAGAAACTGGGACTCCAGCCGCTTCCGCTCCGTGATATCGGTGTTGATCACAAGAATGGACGTTGGCTGCCCGCCACTGTCACGAACGAGCGTCCATCGGCTCTCGACCACCAGGTCCTCGCCCTCCTTCGACTGCTGCCGGAGTTCTCCGGTCCATTCGCCCGCCTCGCGGACGGTCTCGTGGCACTCCTCAAGCTTGTCGGCCTCGGATTCGTCGTAAAGGCGTTCCTGGGCCCGTGCGCCGAGCATCTCGTCCGCCGTCCAGCCGGTCAGACGTTCGGCGCTTTTATTCCAGTAGACGACGCGTCCGTCCATGTCGAACGCGATAATGGCGTCGCGCGCCTTATCCAGGAGCTGGGCCTGTTCGCGGATGCGCTGATCCGCCTCCTTGCGCTCCACGGCGTAGCGAATCGATCGCTCCAGCAGGGGCGCATCGATGCGCTCTTTCGACAGGTAGTCTGCCGCGCCGGCCGCCATGGCGTTCAGGTCGACCTCGAGGTCGCCCTGGCCGGTGAGCAGGATGATCGGCGTTTCGACGCCGCCCCGCTCGTTCACCTCCTGCAGGAGGTCCAGACCGGTGCGTGCGCCGAGGCGGTAGTCGACCAGACACGCGTCGTACCGGCTCGAAAGGATCGACTCCAGTCCCTCATCGAAGCTCCGCGCCCAGTCAAGGTTGCAGTCGATGCTTTCTGCCTTCGACAGCAGCGCGCGCGTAATCAGGTAATCATCTTCGTCGTCTTCAATGAGGAGGACGTCGAGGACCTCGCTCTCAGCAATCATGCGTCGGCTTGGCGCTCATTCGGCAGCTTTACGATTTCGAACCAGAAGTCTCCAAGGGCCTGGAGCGCACTGGCAAGGTCGTCGAAGGTGACGGGTTTTGTGACAAACGCGTTCACCCCGAGGTCATAGCTCTGCAGGATGTCCTGTTCGGCCTCCGACGTCGTCAACACGATGACGGGGATGCGTCGAAGTTCCGAGTCGGATTTGATCTTCTTCAGGGCCTCCCGACCGTCCATCCGTGGCATGTTGAGGTCGAGCAAAATGAGCCCCGGACGGGGAGCGGACGACGGGTCGGCATATTCGCCTTCACGGCGAAGATATTGCATCAGTTCCTCTCCGTCCTCGACCGCGTTTACCGTGTTGGCGAGACGACTCTTTTCGAGAGCGCGGCGCGTAAGAAGGCGGTCATCCGGGTCGTCTTCCGCAAGCAGTATGTGGATTGTGCTGGAGTTGCTACTCATCCAGAGTCGTCGGGGTGGTTGCATGATCCTGTACGGATGGCTCGTTTGGCACGTCGCCGTCGCGGCGGTCAACGGGCAGCTGGACCGTGAAAGTAGTGCCCTCACCAGGCGTGCTCACGACACGAATGTCGCCCCCATGTCGCTCTACGATCCGGCGGCAGATCGCGAGACCCATGCCGGTACCGGAATACTCTGACCGGCCATGAAGGCGCTTGAAAGGTGTGAAGATACGATCGGCATACTTTTGTTCAAAGCCGATGCCGTTATCGGCCACGACGATGCGGCAAAACGCTGACGCATCCCCGTCGTGCGCCGGAAGATCCTCGTCGGATGCGTCGACGATCTCCGCGCGAATCTTGACGACCGGCGGTTCGTCCGGGCGATGAAATTTGAGCGCGTTACCGATCAGATTCTGCAAAAGCTGCCGGATCTGGGTGGAATCGGCATCGATCGTCGGAAGCTCACCTACGTCCACCGTGCCGTCAACATCCTGAATCTGCATCTCGAGGTCGGTCAGGACGTTGTCGACGACGGCCCGAAGGTCGACCGGTTTGAAGGGACGGGCCCGGGTCGTGACGCGGGAATAGACGAGCAGGTCGCTGATGAGCTGCGACATTCGTCGCGCTGCGTCTTGCATCCGCTCGAGGTAGTGCTTACCGGTCTCGTCGACCTGGTCTCCGTAGTCTTCGAGCACGAGGTTCGAGAACGCTCCGATCTTTCGGAGCGGCTCCTGCAGGTCGTGCGAAGCGATATAGGCAAAATCACGAAGCGCCCGGTTGCGTTGCTCCAGCTTCGCGTTCGTCGCCGCCATTGCCTGTGCGGCTCGCTTCCGCTCGGAGATGTCGCGAAACGTCACCGCGAAGCCTTCCTCAATCCGAACCGCGACGATCTGAAGCCACCGCTCGAACGCGTCGGTCGTGTAGTGCAATTCCGTTTCAAACGGTTCGCCGGTCGTGACAACGTCGACGTAGGCGTCGAAGAGGCCGTTTTCCTCATGTGCCGGCATCTCTTCGAGCATCCGGGTGCCGACCAGGTCCTCTGAGGACCGGTTCACCATTTTCTCCGCCTGTGGATTCACGAGGAGGCATTCGAAGTCCTCGATGTCCCCGTCATCGTCGCGGATGGCAGAGAACACCATGATCCCGTCGAGGGAGCTGCTGAGGACGCTGGACAGAAGGTCCCGAGAGGTCTGCAGCGCTTCGTCTTTGAGCTGCTCGTCCGTAATGTCGTCGAAGCAGGTGAGCACCCCATACGGCTCGATCGCTCCCTCCTCGAAGAGCGGTTGTGCGTTCACGCGAATCCACCGCGGCGGACCGCCGGGCGGGTAGAGGCCCATCACTTCATCATGGATCGCCTCGCGCTCGACCACCGCCTGCCAGAACGGAAACTCGGCGTTGGGGAGCGGCGTGCCGTCCTGCTTGAGCCCGCTCCATTTCTCGTCCGCAAATCGCGAGCCGATGATGTCCGACGCGTTTCGACCCAGTATTTTCTCTGCGGCCGAATTGCAGTCGCGAAAGACGCCTTTCTCATCCATCAGAAGAACGCCCTCACTGATCGTGTCAATGAGCGTGTCGAAGCGATCCTCCACCTGCCGCCGCATCAGGGTGGCCTGATGCGCGTCCGAGCGGTCTACGAAGTGAAGCATGACGCCTCGTTCCGACGTCCCACCGTCCCGGTCGCCCTGCCACGGACGCGCGCTGAAGTCTACGTAGTAAACGGCGCCGTCGGGCATGCGCAGGGGCACCTCGTACCCGCGCGATTCGCGGCCTTTTTCTATGCACGTCTCCACCACCTCCTTCCACGTCCCGTCCGCATCATGCCGCGCGTAAAAGGACGAGGACACCGTTAGATCATTCGGGGTGGCCTTGCTCTTCGATACGCCGGAGAGGTCTTCCGGCATCTCATCCAGGTCCGCTTCCGAGCCAAACGCAAAGGCCCACGACTCCGTCTCGGCGAGGATCTCACCGGCGGCATCGACCAGAACGACGAGGCCGGGCATGGACGTCACGAGACGAGCCAGGGACTCAGCGTTTTGCGCAGCGATCCAGTCGTCCGCACCGACATCACGGTCGGAGCGGGTAGAGGGCGACGACGAAAGGGAAGTCATAACGCGGGGGAAGATGGTCGCCGGCAGAGATCGACGAAACGCCGGTACACGGCAGGGTGGTTCGGACGATTGGTCGGGGCGGATACGATCTGACTGCATCCTTTAAGGTACGAACGCCGGGTCCGAGACTCAACCATATGGTCAATCGGTCGATCCGTCAGGCGGCCCGCCCCGTGTGGTGGGTGGGACCGTCAGGCGTCGGTCGGTGCAGATCGAGCCGCGTCGACGTGACGACGGATCTCCGGGAGGCTGTCGCCGCCGAACTTCTCGAGGAAGGCGTTCGCAAGCGTGTAGGCGACGGTGGCTTCTGCAACGGTGGAGGCCGCCGGGACGCTGGTGATGTCGCTCCGCTCGTACCGTGTGGGTTTCGGCTCTCGGGTCGCCGTATCGACGGAGTCCAGCGGCTTGATCAGCGTCGGGATCGGCTTCATATAGCCGCGAACGATGATCGGCATGCCGTTGGTCGTTCCGCCCTCGATGCCGCCGGCATGGTTGGTGCGGCGGGCATACTCGTCATCGCTGTCGAGGACGATCGGGTCGTGAACCTTCGATCCGGGCCGGGCGGCGTTCCGAAACCCGTCACCGACCTCCGCTGCCTTCTGCGCCTGGATCGAGCAGATCGCCTGAACGAGTTGGCCGTCCAGGCGTCGATCCCAGTGGACGTACGAACCGAGACCCGCCGGGACGCCCGAGACAATAACCTCGTACGCACCGCCGAGTGAGTCCTTCGCAGACTTTGCCTCTTCGATGTGCTCGATGCACCGCTCGGTCATGCCGGCATCCAGCATGCGCGTTTCGCTTTCGTCAGCGGCTTCGTAGACGGCTTTTGCTCCCCCTTCGCTCATCAATTCATTCCGCCGGTCGATCCACTCCCCCGGGTCGTCGTATCCGACCTCGCCGATGCGTACGACGTGGCTTCCGACGTGGATACCGAACGCGTTTAACAGTTGTCGAGCGACGGAGCAGCAGGCGACCCGCATCGCCGTTTCGCGGGCACTCGACCGATCGATGACAGGGCGAATGTCGTCAAACTCGTACTTCTGCATGCCGGCCAGGTCTGCATGGCCCGGTCGCGGCATCGTGACGCGCTCGACGCCGTTACCATCGCCGTGCACTGCCATTTTCTCCGGCCACCCGGCGCGGTCCTTCTCGTAGGCCCCATTGTCAATCCGAAAGGAGATCGGACTGCCGAGCGTTTCGGAGAAGCGAACGCCGGAATAGATGTGAACCTGATCGTTCTCGATCTTCGATCGACCGCCCCGCCCATACCCGAGCCAGCGACGGGCGAGATGTTCATTGATGGCATCGGCCGTGAGCGGAACTTTGGCCGGCATGCCTTCGACAATTCCGATGAGCGCTTCGCCGTGAGACTCGCCTGCGGTAAGGTAACGGATCATATACTGCGTAACGAAAGCGTGGGTATGGGGATGTTGTGAGCGCCGGCGACGTGCGTACGCCGATTCCGCCCGAAAGGGGCTCGAGTCTATGGGACTTCGTAAAAGGCGCTGGTGCCGCCGTGTCGAACGACGCGAACGATGGCCGGTCCCGGATCGCGGTCCACGACGCGAAGAAGCGCATCGGGACCGTCAACCCGTGCGTCGTTAACGTGCGTGATCACCGTATTCCGTGGCAAACCGGCGCGCGCAGCCCGGCCATCCCGGTCCACGTACGCCACATAGGCGCCGTCACGTACACCGAACATGTGCGCTTCCGGGGGGGCGACAGCCCGGACGCCGATCCCCCAGCCGGAGATGTCCTGAAGCTCCGGTACGTCGGGAAGCGGCCGGTCCGGAGTCTGACGGGGAGGCTCGGGCTGCACGTTCTGCGAGTCGAGTTCGCTCATCCAGTTGCGATACGCCGGATCGTCGCGCCCGAGGAGCCGAACCGTGTATTCGGACACCGCTCCCCGACGCCAGACCGTAACGTCGATGCGGTCGCCGGGGCGTTGCCGCGCCACCGCACTTTGAAGCTGGTTGGGAGCGTCGACCGGTTCGCTCTGAATTTCGAGGACGACGTCTCCCTCCTGCATCCCGGCCCGGTCGGCAGCGCCGTTGCGCCGCACGGACGAAACGTACACGCCCCGAATCGAGTCGAGTCCGATCTCGCGAGCTCGACGGTCCGTAATGCCTTCGATCGAGACGCCCATGAAACCGCGTCGGACCTCGCCGTACGCGATCAGGTCTTTCACCACGCGGTTCATGAGATTAGACGGGACGGCGAATCCGTACCCTTCGTAGGAGCCGGACTCCGTCGCTATTGCCGTGTTGATCCCAACCAGCTGTCCCTGCAAGTTCACCAGGGCACCACCGGAGTTGCCGGGATTAATCGCGGCATCCGTCTGGATGAAATCCTCGATGCGGAAGTCGGAGTCGATGATGTTGACCTGTCGCCCGAGGGCGCTCACGATGCCGGCCGTCACGGTTGACGTAAGGCGAAACGGGTTGCCGACAGCCACCACCCAGTCCCCCACCTCGACGCGATCGGAATTCCCAAGGGGAAGCGCGGGAAACGTGATGTCGGCATCAAGCTTCAGCACAGCCAAGTCCGTCGAGGTGTCCATTCCCACGACCGATGCGCCAAATTGCCGTTTGTCGGCGAGCGTGACTTCGATCTCCTTGGCTCGCTGAACGACGTGTTCGTTGGTGACCACGTACCCGCTCTCGCTGACGATCACACCACTTCCGACGCTTTGCCGCGGCGAGGGGTTGCGGAAGAAATCCCGCATCTCGCCGTCATAGCGGTGGTACTCATCATCCGGCGCGTCCGTCTGCACCTCGATGAATACGACAGCGGGCGTGACGCGCTCGGCTGCATCGCGAAACAGGCGGTTCAGGGCCGACGGTTGCGGCATGTCCGACGCCAGCTCCGCGTCCGAGGCCGCCGGGGACAGCGGGGGCTGCCCGCTCCCTAGCTGCACGCGATCGACCACCTGGGTGACCTGCTCGCGCGGCGCAGACTCCTCGGTCACGAGCATCAGCAGCACACCGGCAAGGAGACCGATCAGGACGAGGCCGATGCCACCGAGAAGGAAGGAGAGGCGTCGTGTGTCGAACATGGACGCAGAGCCGCGGGGACCCAGTGAGGGCGATGATACGCGATGGGGTTGTGTGCCCACCCCGAATGTGTCGTTTTGTTTCGCTTTCCGCCAGGAGCACGCCGGAGGCGCACCTGAACGACGACACCTTGCTTCAAGCCGCCGCAGCACCAACCCGTCCCCCCACGTGCACCCCGCTGGGCCGCCGCCAACCGCTGAAGCGGCCGCGCCAAACGAACGATGAACAGCGATTTCCGGATGTCAAGCCCCACTACGACCGGGCATTAGTCTGATAGGATGGCATCATCCTCGTATATAGTTAAAGCGCATATGCTCATGCGCCGTGCGGATGAATCCCGGTCGTTGAGCCGGCTCTCACCCGCGCATTCCCACGCTGTCCTTACCAGACGATCGATCCCATGAAACGCTCCCCGATTGCAGCCCCATTCTTCGCTCTGCTCCTCGTGAGCCTCATGATGCTCACCGCCTGCGACGCCAACACGCTAACCGGCCCCGAAACGTCCCCGCCCCCGAAGGTTGAGTCCACCTACACCGTAAGCAGCGATCCGCCGAAGACGGAGCCCGAGTCCGACCATAACACCGGATGTCCGGCCGGCGACCCGGAATGCAGCTAATCAACACGGTGTCTCAACCCGGACGCACGAGCGGCCCCGCCCGATGTCTCCCGGAGGCATCGGGCGGAGCTGTTTCCACCCGGCCTTCCCTTCCCGCCCCCCGGACACGGCGCTCCCGACCGACGCACGTCACCAGGAGCGATCTGCATGGTGTGGCCTCTCCCGAGATTCGATGACCCGCATCGCTGCGCCGCTCGACCGACCTTGAAATTCCGTAATCCGACGAGGTATTATCGAATCAACGACTGAATATGCATATACATTTGTCGGTTATCACCTCCGGCCTGCGTTCGAAATGTCCGTGCGTCGATCTACGAAAGGAAACGCGAAGCGGCCTCAGAATTCACAATGACGTTTGACGGTTCGTGGTGTGGTCCCCGTCCGGGCCTGAACTCCGGATACCGTTCCTCGTCCAAACAGGGTCGTGCCGATCCGCCGCTCACCTCCACGCTCCATGCGCGCAAGTTACTCCGACGGGTACTACGTGCCCCTCCCCGACGGCCACCCGTTCCCGATGGCCAAATTTCCCGCCCTACGAGACATTCTCGTTCGTGAGCGGCTGCTCCGGACGTCGGACCTCGTGGCCCCACGACAGGCGGACTGGTCGGACCTTCTCCGGGTGCATACCCGCGACTACCTGTCGGCCCTGGCGGAGGGTACCTTGACGCAGCAAGAGGAGCGACGCATGGGCCTGCCGTGGTCGGAGCGCCTTGTGTACCGGTCGCGCCTTGCCGTCCAGGGGACCATCAACGCCGCGTTCATGGCGCTACAGGACGGCGTCGCCGCCAACCTGGCCGGCGGTACCCATCACGCCATGCCGGATCACGGGGAAGGATTCTGCGTGCTGAACGACGTGGGCGTGGCCATCCGCGTCCTAAAAAGCGCCTGCTGGGTCCAGCGCACGCTGATCATCGATCTGGACGTGCATCAGGGAAATGGGAACGCGGCGTTTTTCGCAAATGACGCCTCCGTCTACACGTTCTCGATGCATGGAGCCAAGAATTACCCGTTTCGCAAGCCGGAATCCACGCTGGACGTTCCGCTTGATGACGAAACAGACGACGACACGTATCTCGAGACGCTTGCCTCCTACGTTCCGGCCGTCCTCGACGCGGCAAAGCCCGATCTCGTGTTTTATCTCGGCGGCATCGATGTCATGAAAGATGATCGGTACGGTCGCATGGCCCTTTCCCGGGACGGCCTGCACGCTCGCGACGGACTCGTCCTCGAGCATATTCGGGACCGCGACCTGCCGGTTGTCCTGCTTCTTTCAGGGGGCTATGCGGAGACGCCCCGGGCAACGGCCGATCTGCACGCAACGATGCACCGGGAAGCCGCCCGCGTATTCGGAAACGGGCGACGGTAGTCTCTCACCCGGGCTTGATGGCCATGGCGATGCGCGGACGACCGGCGAGGTCTTGCTCGACCTGTATGTTCGTCAGCCCCGCATCCCCGAATACGTCTGCCACGCCGCTCGCATAGTGCGCATGGGTCTCAACGATCAGGCGCCCACCCGGTGCGAGCATGCCGCCGGCGTGCCGGGCAAGCACGCGGTAAAATCGCAGCGCGTCCTCGCCGGAGAAGAGCGCGAGATGGGGGTCGTATTCTCGAACAGTGTCGGAGAGCGTTTCGGCCTCCTGCTCCGGGATGTAGGGCGGATTGGAGATAAGAAGATCGAACGGCCCCTGGCACCGCGCGGCAAAGTCGTCTGTCAGCATGTCCGCTCGCCGGAAATCCACGTCCAGGGCGAGCCGGCTGGCATTGGCGCGCGCAACGTCGAGGGCGGCGTCACTCACGTCGCACGCCATCACCTGCGCGTCCGGTCGCTCCGACTTGAGCGCGAGAGCGATGCACCCGCTTCCCGTTCCGGCGTCCAGAACCCGTGGCGCATCCACGGAACGCATCGCCTTGAGCGCGTACTCGACGACTTCCTCCGTCTCCGGGCGTGGCACGAGAACGTCGGGCGACACCCGAAGGCGGAGACCGAAGAACTCGTCGTAGCCGAGGATGTGCTGCAGCGGCTCTCCGTCCGCTCGCCGACGGATGGCATCAGTGAACTCATCCACGACATCCGGTTCCACTGGCTCTTCCGGGTAGCCGTACACGGAGGCGCGCGAGAGACCGGCGATGTCGCACAGCAACCAGATGGCGGTCCGTCGCGGCGCATCACGACCCGCACGACGCAAGGTCTCCGTTCCGTATGAAATGCACGACCGACGCGTCTGCGGCGGCGACGGCGCGCCGGTCGACACACCGGTGGAAGACGCCTCCTTCCCGCCCTCGTCGCTCGACCCTGCTGCGCTCGCACCCGAATCGCTACTGGATGGCTCCCCGTCGGATACAATCATCCCCGTGTCGTCATCATGGTGAAAATGGAGACGGACAACCCACGCACCTCCCGCGGTCGCGGCTGAATGAACCGGCCGAATCGGACCGTATGGGGTCGTTGCAGGGGTCACCGTCGGACGCGAAATCCCTCGAAGGCACCGTCCGGGTCGACGTAGTCTGCGCTGACATCATCTACTTTCGCCGAACGCGGTCCGTCTTGCACCGCGTCAAGGAGACGATCGAGGTCATCTTTTGGCCCTTCCGCTTCGAGGCGGACCGAGCCGTCCGGCTCGTTTCGTACCCATCCGGTCAGCCCGAGCTTGCGAGCCCGTGTCGTCGTGAAATGACGGAAGCCCACACCTTGCACGCGCCCCGTGATGCGAGCGGACAGGCGTTGTTCGGTCGTCCTGGCGTCGGTATCGGAGGTCATGAGCGTTCGAGGTCTGCCTTTCTCGAAAGATCGTGGCGCAATACACGTCGTACCCGATCGGGCGGCGATTTTTCCAGCGCACGAGGAACAGGATGCACGTCAGAGCAACGTATTTGTAACGCGCCGCAGTCCTGCGGCGATCGATTTGCCCATGCACTGCATCGGACGGCAGAACGACAAACGCCCCACCGGGAAGTCCGCGGTGAGGCGTGGTCGTACGTGCGTGGCGGGGCGGTTAGGACAACAGGTTTCGTGACGTTGCCCAGGCCCGGAAGCCGTCGACGAGTTGTTCAAACGAATCCAGGAGAAACAGCTCTTCCTGCAGGTGCCACACGTCATAGTCCTGCTCGGTGATGTGAGCCGGGTCGAATGGGTGCACCGTTACCTCGTCGGACAGGGCGTGGGTCACCTCGTCGTTCGATGACACGATACCGGCCCCGAAGATGCGGTTTTCCCCGTTCTCGCGGATCAGCCCGAACTCAACCGTGAACCAGTGAAACCGCTCAAGGCGCGGGCGATCGGCCCCCTCCGCATTCAACGCGGCCTGGCCAAAGAGCTGGTAGAAGTCCGCGAAGTCCGGCTGCGTCAGCATCGGCATATGGCCGAACATATCGTGGAAGCAGTCCGGCGCCGGCGTGTAGTCGATCTCGTCCCGTCCGCGCACGTAATTGGTCGACGGGAAGATGCGATCGGACAGCAGCTCGAAGAAGTTTTTCTCGTGGATCAAACCGGGGACTTTCGCCACCTCCCATCCAGTTGCATCGTTCAGGCGGCGGCTCAGGTTGGCAAGGCTCGGCACTCGATCCGCTTCGATCTGGAGAACGTCCTGTCCTTTCAGGTACGCCTCGCAGGCACGACCCGGCAACTGCTCCATCTGACGCTGCACGAGGATCCGCCACACGTCGTGGTCTTCATCCGGGTAATCCGGATACTCGATTTCGTCGCCGATGGGCGGGGTCTCGTCAAGCGTCTGCGGGATGCAGCGCGGGTCGACCTCTTCGTCGTCGGCCGCTTTCTCGTAGGCAGACCGTTCGTCCTCGGGCGTGGCGTCTACTGCGTGTTCGTCCATCATGGCGGAAGTCTTGAAGTGTGGATCGGAACGAGCGGCGGGATGGAGTGCGGACCGTGCTGAGACGGATGGTTCAGGCGGGATCGCACCTGCATCCAGGCTCCCGGCGACATCGGGGAACGCCAGGGGTTACACCGACCCGTACGTGGAAGCGGTTCCAAAGCTCGTCCACGCGTCGTTGTCGAGTGTAACGCTCACGTTGGATACGTATGAGTGAAGCCGGAATTTGATTCCTACCCGGGGTCGACGTAGCCCTTATCTCACCACCACGGATCCTCGGTTCCCGGCAGGTCGAGACGAATGATCCACGCGGTACCGACGTATCCGACGAAAGCGGCTCCGCCGATCGTTTTGACCGCCCGGGTCGGGTAGGCGCCATCACCCGCTACGTGTTCGACGAGCAGCATGAGCACGACGAACATCGTAGCGAAGACAATCGCACCGGCGAACACCAGCGGCCAGGTCCGAAAGGCGGAGCCGTCAAACATAGAGACGCAGGAACGAGTCGCTAGGCGGCAGCAGGTTCTTTTCCGGGCTTCCACTTGATGTTGCATCCCATCGACGGGTGCTGCTCCATCTCGATGGATCCGTTGTCAAGCAGTTCGTTCAGCGCCTGCCTCAGATCGCCCCCATGCGCCTTCCCTTTCTTCGGCCGCGTGTCGTCGAACCGACCGCGGTAGACGAGGTCTCGATCCTGGTCATACACGAAAAAGTCGGGCGTGCAGAGAGCACCGTATTCGCGCGCCACCTCCTGCGATTCGTCGTGCAGATACGGGAAGGGAAAGCCCTTCTCCTTTGCCCGCTCGGTCATTCGCTCGAACCCGTCTTCCGGATAGTTCTCGGCATCGTTCGAGCAGATGCCGATAAACTGAACCCCGCGCTCCTGATATTCACCGGCGACCGATGCCAGCGTGTCTTCGATGTGCTTAACGTACGGACAGTGATTGCACATGAAGATGATGACCACAGCTTCGGCGTCGTCGTAGTCCTCGAGTGCGCGAACGCGTCCGTGTAAATCATCCACTCCGGGGTTCGAAATCGGCAGTTCGAAAGACGGGGCCGGCGTACCAAGTTCGGCCATCATCGATTCAGTCAGAGACATGTCGACAGGCGACTCGTGAAAAAGAGTAATTGGTTGATATGCAGATGCTAATGACGCGTCGTCTGTGGGCGCGCGACGTCACGGCGACTCCCACGTCGGCGCACGACGGATCTGGTCAAAGGGTGAAACGACGGCCGAGGCGATGTTCGACAGATGCGAACTCACGCGACTGAGCAGGCGGGCGATCAGCGCAAGCACGATACCCTCGTTCGCGGTCAGACCGTCGTCATCCGCGAGGTCTTGCAGGTAGGTGGTGACGTCGTCCTTCATCTTCTCGTGCATCGACATCAGCTCCCGCGCGGCCTCCGCTTCCTCGTCGACGAAGCCGTCTCGGGCGTGTTCGAACATCACCAGGACCCGGTCGCGCATATCCCGAAGCGGCTCCACCTGAGGACCCATCCGCGGGCGATGCGATAGCTTGCCCGCCTTCACGATCGACTTTGCGAGATCGCCGATGCGTTCCGCTTCGTGCACAATGCTCACGAGCTTGAGGCTGAAGACCATCTCGCTCTTGGGGTCGAAGGTCAAATGCTCGAGGACCGCACGTCGGAGGTCCTGCTCGCACTCGTTGATTTCCTCATCGAGCTCGTGCAGTTCAACGTCCAGAATTTCATTTTCCAGAGCGAAGGCCGTTGCCGCCGCGAACATGTGGTTTCCGGTGTCCAGCATCCGCTGAACGTGGCCGAATGCTTCCGCTACGAGGGCGGGACGGTCGTCGGAGAAGAGGTCGAATAAACCCATGCGTCAATAAGGATTCTGAGCGCAACGTCCAGGGACGCTGGATGGGCTCGGGATAGGACCCGACGCTCCCGATCCATACGTCCCAACTAAGGGGTGAATGACGGGTTCGAACGCGGAGGTGATGTGTTTGTTACCACTCCGCGTCTTTCGCTTCAGTAGCGCCCTGCTCCAACGGGCCGGACCCGATCCGTCGCGCGAGGCCGCGAAGGAGTGCCTTCCGGCTCACGGTTTCGTCGCTGAAGAAATCGACCCGCGCCAGCTGCCCCCCGGCTGAGACGCGTGTTTCGACACGATCACCCGTCGTCGGACTACCGAGGACGGCCAGAAGAGTCGCTCGACGGGGAGCGGCGCCGCGCCGCTCCAGCATCGCCGCCGCCATGGTCTCGAGCTCCGGCGGCAATCCGAACGACTGCCACGCGGCGGGTTCGGCTGCCACGATACAAACGAGTAGTTTTGCGTCCTGCGCGGCTCGCTCGGCGTCAGATCGTTGATCGGCGGGTACGTCGGGGTGAAGAACGTGGAGTTCGGCGGCCGGGAGAACCTCCGCCAGAAGCGTCTCCATCGGCTGCACATCGGGCGTCGTTCCTCGCTCAAACCGCACCAGAACGACGCCGTCTCCTCTCCGAGACCAGAGCGTCTCACCCAGGTCCCGCTGCATCTTCGCGCCGCGGGCGGCCACGTCGAGGGCCGTCTCCCAGTGCGCGTCGCAACCGACCTGTTCCACACTCGATGGACAGCCTTCCTGACCGTCGGCTGCGAGCATCTGCATCTTCAATCGCCAGACCCGTTCGAAGGCATCGTGGAAACGTACCTCTGACAGTTGCCCGCTTTCGACGGCATCGACGAGTCCGTCGATGACGGCACGCGGCTCCTGCGGGTCGAGAAGGAGGTCCACCCCGGCTTCTACGAGCGCCGCGGCCCGGGCCCCGGGCCCTGCTGCGTCGTCCCGGATGCCTTCCATCAGCAGGCTGTCGGAGACGACGCACCCTGAGAACCCCATTTCATCGCGCAGGAGATCGCCGAGAATCGGCGCCGACGCGGTCGCGGGTCGACCGCTCGCGTCCAGCGACGGATAGGCCACATGCGCGGTCATGACGGTATCGACGCCTGCCTCGATCGCGCGGCGGAAGGGCAGCAGATCACTCTCGCGGAGACGGTCTTCCGGAAGATCCACGACGGGAAGCCGGTCGTGCGAATCGGTAACGGTTCGACCGTGACCGGGGAAGTGCTTGGCACAGGTCAGCATCCCCTCGGCGTTTGCGGTTCGGATGTACGTCTCGGCACATCGTGCGACCCGCTCCGGTGTCGATGCAAATGCGCGCGGACCGATGATCGGGTTTTCCTCGTGGAGGTGGACATCGACCACGGGAGCGAACGCCAGGTGAATGCCCGCCGCGCGCGCCTCCTGTGCGGTGATGCGTGCAAGGGACGCGACCGCGTCGTCCGAGTCCGGCGCGTGGCCGAGCGCCATGGCGTGCGGGAAGCGCGTTGCCCCGCGAACCTGCTGACCGAGCCCCCGCTCCAGGTCGGACGCGACGAGAAGCGGAATCGGACTTATTGCCTGTAGCCGGTCGAGCGTTCCTCGGAGATCCGGCCAGGTGCCCCGAAAAACGATGAGCCCACCGACCGGGCACTCCGTCAGAATCTCGGCCACGCGGGCCTCATCCGCCTCCGCGGACGTCGGCGGCGGCACGTTGGAGCCGAGGCGGATCATGAGCAGCTGAGCCGCACGCTCCCGGATGCTCGCTGGTCTCGTCATGCCGGCATACAGACCTGATTCGAAAACGAGGAGTACATACGGTCGTGGGGCATCGGTTCATTCCGATGCGATGTAGAGGTCGTTCGCCTCAATGTATCGCCGCACCGGTTCAGGGACAAAATAGCGGATCGACCGCCCCGCTTCCCTCCGTTGGCGAACCTCGGTCCCGGAAATTTCCATGACGGGGGCTGCTACGAACCGAACATGGTTGGCAAACCGCGGCGGCGCGACGGACTCTATGGGGCCCGGGCGCTTGTAAACAATAATCGGCACCCGCGAGGCAATCTCATCCGGCCGGTGCCAGCTCGCGAAGCTGTCGAGACTGTCACTGCCGATGATGAGGGCAAAGCGGACCGTTGGATGCTCCTCCTGCAGTGCGCGGACCGTATCGACCGTGTACGACACGCCGTCCCGTCGAATTTCGATGTCGGACACACGAAACGCGGGGTCGTCATCCGTGGCTGCGCGGGTCATCGCAAGTCGATGATGAGCCAGCGCCAGTTCGCGATCGGGCTTGTGGGGAGGCTGCGCATTGGGAATCCACCAGACCTCATCCATCGCGAACTGGTCCCGTACGACGTTGGCGATCACCTGATGGGCAACGTGGGGAGGGTTGAACGACCCGCCAAACAACCCGACGTCGATCGAAGGCGCAGAACGATGCGGAGCATCACCTTCACGGTCGCGCGGCGTGGCATCGGACGAAGCGGAATCGGGCATGAGACAGATCGATCGAACGTGACGGGAGGAGCTGACTGGCGATAAGCACCGGTCATCGGCAGATCGGGGCTCGCAAGAAATGAGGAAACGACGCCTCCGGTAGGAGACGCCGTTTTCCGTGGGCCATGGCACATCGGACGCGGCTACGCGCTTTCGGTGGCGTCCCCGTCGGCGATGGACTCACTCGACTCCTCCTGCTCCCGGAGCTGGTCGAGCTGTGCGCGGGCCCGTTCAAAGAGGCTCTGCGCCTGCCGCGTTTTATTGCTTTCGGGGAAGAGCTGCGTCAGCCGCTGGTAGTTGTCCACGGCCTTCTGGTATCGATCGTCCTGCTTCGACCGAACGCTGTTGTCGGCATAATCGACGTAGGAGCGAACCGCGCCGTAGAGTGCGTCGTCGGCCCAGTCCGTCTCGGGGTACTGGTCAAACAGGCTTTCGTAGGTTTTCGCCGCGGCCTCGTACATCTGTCGGCGCTCATAGAGCTCTGCAGCTTCAAACTTCTTGTGCGCCAGCTTCCCGCGAAGCTCGGCGATGTGCTCCTGAGCGGTGGCGACGAGTTCATGCTGGGGATAGCGCTCGATGAACAGCTGGTAGAGCTCGATCGCCTTCCGGGAGTCGCTCTGATCCAGCTGGTACATCGGAGATGACAGGTAATACATTCTGGCCCTGCGGTACTCGGCCACCGGGACGCGCTGGCTTCCGGCGTAGAGTTTTGCAAATCGCTGGTACTCCGCCGCGGCCAGCAAGTAACGACGCTGATTTTCGTACGCCTCGGCAATCCGAAACTGCGCGTCCTCTGCGTAATCATTGCCGCGCCCGTACTGGAATACGCCGCGAAAGAACTTCACGGCCGTCTGGTAATCCTCATTCCGAAATTCCAGCATTCCCTTCTCGTACGCCTCTTCGGCCGAGGAATATCGCAGGCGCTGGTTACCGGAGCAGGCCGTTAAGAGAATCAGCGCCGCCAGAGCGGCAACGAGCGGGAAGAAGCGAAAACGCATGAATACGAGCGGGTGTGAATCGGAAATCGATAGGGCCTCGCCGATGAGACATGGGTACACCGGGCCACCCCGATGATCCGGGAGCGGTACGAGGCGGGAAACTGCCTGTTCCTCCGTTTGGTGCTAACGCACCCGCCCCGGCACGTATTGTATGGAGATTCGTTTGCGAGCGGGCGGGCACCGCTACGAGTCAGTTGATCAACTCAATCTGTCCGTCGCGATATCGGTGGAAATACAGCGCCCGGTTCACATTCGATCCCGGCTGAAAGTCGATTCGAATGCCGAGGCCGTTGTATCGCGGGGGGGACCGCAGGGCGTCCGGCGACGGGCGGGTACGTCCCGCCTCAACGAACTGGAGCAGAAAGCGCGTGACGTCGTGGCCGGTGTAGGCCATGCGCTGCGCCGTCACCGACAGGTCGTCCGGCGTCTCTCCCGTCAGCATGCGGTACGACCGAATGAACGACTGCACACCATTGCGAGAGGTGTCGATGTAGAAGTCGTTCCCGTACGTCGCGCGGACCTTGCTCGCCTCCTGTTTGACGGAGAGATCGTGCCACTGCGAGTTTCCCAGGATGCGTATGTCCGTGCCGAAGCGTTGTAGCCCAACCATCGCGTCCTGGATCTTACCCTGCGCGTCCCGGCCCGTAATCGGCAGGTAGACTGCCTCAGCGGCCGCCCGCATCGAGTCGGTCACGGTGGAGTCAGCAGCGAACGCACCGGGAAGCCGAGACCAGTCACGGCGCGACTCCAGGTTCAAGGTGTAGGGCACGGAAAGACCGATCTGCCGGGCCTCCTCTCGAAAGCCGCTCGCAATCTGTCGGGCTGTCTCATCGGACGACTCGTGGATGATGCCGACGGACTTCATGAGGAGGCTTTCCGCCGCGAAGCGCGCCATCAGGCGGCCGCGCATCGGGATGGTCGGATTGGCCTGAAACACGAACTGCCTGCCTTCGGACACACTCTCTTCTGTCGCGAGGGGCGCGATCATCACCACCCGGTTCTGCTCCGCAACGCGTCCGGCCTCGCGGGCGAACTGGCTGTAGAGCGGGCCGACGATGACGTCCGCGCGGTCCAGACGGACGAGTGAATCCACGGCGGCACCGGCCGATTCGGGGTTCTCCCCGACACTGCGGAAGTACATTTTGGCGATGTACGAGGGCTGACCGACCTGCTCCGTGACGATCCGAATGGAGTCTACCTGGATCGTGTCGCGCGATGTAGCTATTGTCGTTGCGCCGTCAGCGGTCGCGAGGCTGTCCCCGTACAAATCGGCGGTGTCGAAGACGTCAACATCGTCGCTGCCCGACGTGCGAAGCTGCGGGGGAAGGACGTAGCGACGCCGCATCCCATTGTGCTCATCGACGGCCAGACGCATCCCGGTGAAGAAGGCCTGTGTGAGGTCGGCATCCCGGTCGCGCATCGGCAGCACGATGCCAACACGCAGGGTGTCGGCGCGGCGCCCGAACGTGCGCAGCCCTTCCTCGGCTTTGGTCTGGACGTCGATGGCCTCCTCCCGGTACGACGTTTCCGGGTAGCGATTCAGCAGCGTCTCGATCAGGTCAAGCGTTGCCCGGTAGTCACCCTGCCGGTAGCGGGCCTTGGCTGCCATCAGAAAGGCGGCCGTCGTCTTCCGGTTCAAAGGAAACTCGGTAATCGACCGAAACGATTCTGCTGCTTCTGCAAAGTCGCCGCTCTCAAAGGCCGCGCGGCCGTCCTCAAACGCCAGTTCCGCGCGCGGTAGGCGCGGGATCTCCTCCTGCGCATAGGCCGTGCCGGTGATGCACGCCGTCGTGACGAGGAGGATCATGAGAAGGAGACCGAACCGGGAGCCCGGACCGGCGCTCCGACGTGTGTTCGAGCCTGTTGTACGTCTTTCGTTCACGTTCAAACCGTCGCTCTTGGTCGATGCGGGAAGGCGCGATGGAGAGAGTGCGGGTCGTCGAGGTGCATCGCCCGCTGCCGGATCGGTCGTATCGGGTAGGCCCTTCGGCAAACGCCGGAGACGCTATTCCCACTCAATCGTGGCAGGCGGCTTCGACGTGATGTCGTACACCGACCGGTTGATGCCGGGCACCTCGTTCACGATCCGGTTGGCGACGTGCCCGAGGAACTCGTGCGGCAGGTGGGCCCAGTCCGCCGTCATTCCATCGACGCTCGTCACCGCACGGATGGCGACCACGTTTTCGTAGGTTCGTTCGTCGCCCATCACGCCGACGCTCTGTACGGGGAGCAGGACAGCGAAGGCCTGCCAGACCTCATCGTACAGGTCGTTCTCGCGGAGCTCGTTGATAAAGATGGCATCTGCCTCGCGGAGCAAGTCGAGGCGCTCGCGTGTAACGTCTCCAAGGATTCGAATCGCCAGGCCCGGGCCGGGGAACGGGTGACGCCCGACGATTTCTCCCGGGACATCGAGCAGACGCCCGATCTCGCGCACCTCGTCTTTGAACAGTTCGCGGAACGGCTCGATCAAGTCAAAATTCAGTTGCTCCGGAAGCCCGCCCACGTTGTGATGGGTCTTGATCGTGGCGGATGGTCCTTTGAAGGACACGCTTTCAATCACATCCGGATACAGCGTTCCCTGCGCCAGGAAGTCCGGGCGGTGGCCCAGTTCGTCGGCGATCTCGTCCGTCTGCGCCTCGAACACGTCGATGAAGGTATTGCCGATCAGGACGCGCTTTTCCTCCGGATCGATGACGCCGTCGAGTGCCTCGAGAAATCGATCGGTGGCGTCGATGGCGTGCAGGTCCATGTGAAAATGGCCGCGGAAGGTCGCCTGAACCTGCTCCCACTCTCCTTTTCGGAGTAGACCGTTGTTCACAAAAATGCAGTGGAGCTGGTCGCCGATCGCCCGGTGAATGAGCGCCGCGGCAACAGATGAATCCACACCCCCGGACAATCCCAGGATGACGTGACGGTCCCCGACCGTTTCACGGATGGCGGCCGTTCGTTCTTCGATGAATGAAGCCGGGGTCCAGTCGCCCTCGCACCCGCAGATCTTGTACGCAAAGTTTTCCAGGATCTGCCGCCCGAAGTCGGTGTGCACGACCTCCGGATGAAACTGAACACCGTAGTGGGGATCCTCGAGATTTCGGACAGCCGCCACGGGGGCGTTTTCCGTGTTTGCGATGATCTCGTACCCCTCCGGAAGGGCGGTCAGATGATCGCCGTGACTCATCCAGACGGTCGAGCCACTGGGGACGCCGGCAAACAGATCCGACACGCCGTCGGCATCAGGGAACTGAATTTCGGCCCGGCCGAACTCGCGGCGTTCTGCGCTCTCCACGTCGCCGCCCAGCAGGTGGGCCATGGCCTGCAGTCCGTAGCAGATCCCGAGGACGGGTACACGCGATCCGTCGTCCCGCGTAAGCGAAAGCAGGTTGCCGTCCAGTTGCGGCGCCTCGGCGTCATAGACCGAACACGGACCGCCCGAGAGAATGACGCCTTTGGGGTTCATCGCCTCCACCTCCTCGGTCGGAATCGTACAGGGATGGATCTCCGAATAAACGCCGGCCTCCCGCACCCGCCGGGCAATCAACTGGGTGTACTGGGAGCCAAAATCGAGGATGAGAATCGTCTCGTGCATGTACGAGGGGCGCTAAAGCGTTGGGACGTTGATGCGTTGATGCGTTGGGGCGATGATGCGTTGTCTGGGAATCTTCATCCCCTCACACCTCAACACTCACATCTCAGCCCTTAAACGGACGCTTCGTACGCTTCCGAATCCATGAGGTCGTCGACGTCGGACGGGTCGGCGAGTTTGATTTTCACCATCCATCCTTTTCCGTACGGCTCCTCGTTGACGCTCTCCGGAGCGATGTCCAGTTCCTCGTTGAACGAAACCAGGGTGCCAGCAACCGGCATGTACAGCTCCGAGACGGTCTTGACGGCTTCAACCGTGCCGAACACGTCGCCCTCGTCGAGTTCCGTTCCGTCCGGTTCGACTTCGACAAACACAATGTCTCCGAGCTCGCTCTGAGCGAAATCCGTGATGCCGATGGTTGCGGTTCCGTCGTCGTTCATCCGCAGCCACTCGTGGTCATCCGTGTAGTACAGGTCGTCGGGAAAAGTCATTCGGTGTGGTGGGTCGAAGAAGTCAGATGCGAAACGTGCGCGCCGGCCCGGTTCGTATTCCGACGGACCGGCGCGGGAGGCGAGAAGGCGCTTATGATTCGTCAGGCGGAGGCTCCATCTCGAAGTCTTCCAGGAAACGCGTAGTAAACTCTCCCGCCTGGAACCGCGGATCCTTCATCAACTGCTGGTGGAAGGGAATCGTTGTCTTGATCCCCTCAATCACAAACTCGTCGAGGGCGCGCTGCATCTTCTTGATCGCCCCCTCGCGCGTCTTGCCGCGCACGATCAGCTTGGCGATCATCGAGTCGTAGTTCGGCGGAATCATGTAGCTGGCGTAGGCATGCGTGTCAACACGGATGCCGTGTCCGCCCGGCTGATGAAACGCCGTGATGGTGCCGGGCGAGGGGCTGAACTTGCGATACGGATCCTCCGCGTTGATGCGGCACTCGATGGCGTGGCCGTCGATTGGGATCTTGCGGCTCGTTACAGTTTCCCCCATCGCGACTCGGATTTGATACTCGACGAGGTCGACGTCGGTGACCTCCTCGGTCACCGGGTGTTCGACCTGAATCCGGGTGTTCATTTCCATGAAATAGAAATTGTGATCGGCACCGACGAGAAACTCGATCGTGCCGGCCCCCTCGTAGTTCACCGCCTCGGCACCACGGATCGCTGCTGCTCCCATCTCTTCCCGCAGCTCTTCGTCGACGATTGGCGACGGCGCTTCCTCCACTAATTTCTGGTGACGCCGCTGAATCGAGCATTCTCGCTCCCCGAAGTGCATGACGCCGCCCTGGCCGTCGCCGAGCAATTGGATTTCGATGTGCCGCGGCTTTTCGACGACCTTTTCCAGGTACACGTCCGGGTTGCCGAATGCGCCTTCCGCCTCGGAGCGAGCGCTGTTGTACGCCTGCGCAAAGTTCTCCGGCTCGAAGACCATGCGCATTCCGCGCCCGCCTCCACCCGCAGACGCCTTGACCATCACCGGGTAGCCGATCTCTTTCGCCACCTCTTCTGCCTCGTCCAGGGAGTCGATGATACCGTCCGAGCCGGGGACCGTCGGGACACCGGCTTCTGCCATCGTCTGCTTCGCCAGCGACTTCTCTCCCATCATCCGAATGGTCTCGGGGGAGGGACCGATGAACTTGACGTCGTTGTCCCGGCAGATCTGGCTGAACTCCGCGTTTTCGGAGAGAAAGCCGTACCCCGGATGGATGGCGTCGGCTCCCGTCACCTCCGCCGCTGCGATGATGCGGTCCGGGCGAAGGTAACTCTCTCCGGATGGTGGCGGCCCGATGCAGACGGCCTCGTCAGCAAAACGGACGTGGAGGGCGTCGCGGTCGGCCGTCGAGTACACGGCGACCGTGCTAAGACCCATCTCGTGACACGTACGAATGATGCGGAGCGCGATTTCTCCGCGGTTGGCGATCAGGACTTTGTTGATCTCACTCACCGTGATGTGGATATCCGTGGGGCAACGTCAACGAAGCCGAAGGACCGGAACGTCGCCACATCACGCAGTGCGCAACGCGGGCGCTCGGACATCCGGCAGGGATGCGGAGGGCCCCGGTCGCGCGTCGCGTCGACGGCGAGCCGCGGGCCGGGGTGCGGAGACTACTTCTCGATGACGAACAGCGGCTGGTCGAACTCGACCGGCTCGGCGTCTTCCACCAGAATCTCCTTCACCGTTCCGGAGGTCTCGCACTCGATTTCGTTCATCAGCTTCATCGCCTCGATAATGCAGAGCACGTCGCCCTCCCCGACGCTGTCGCCCACCTCCACGTAGGGGTCGGAATCGGGCGAAGGACGACGGTAGAAGGTACCGACGATCGGGGCGCGCACGAGCTCCTCGTTTGCACCGCTGCCGGCCTCAGGGGTCTCCTCATCGCCGGAGGCGCCGCCCGATGCCGGAGCACTGCTCTCCTGTGCGGCAGGCGCGGGGGACGGCGCAGAGGGACTCCCGCCTCCCTGCATGCTTCCTCCCTGAGGCGCTCCGCCCTGCTGAGGCGGCGGCGCCGGTTGTCCTCCCTGAAATCCGCCCTGCTGCGGGGCGTACTGCGGCGGACCATACGGCATCGCATACTGCGACGGCTGCATGATCACCTGGGGAGAATTCTGCCGGATCGTGAGCTTGAAGTCGTCTTCTTCGATCTCAATCTCCGACACGCCGCTGTCGGCCACGATCGAAAGCAGTTGCTTAATCTTGTCTAGCTTCATGCGTCTATTAGGTATGAAGAAAGATCGGCACGGCTGCAAAACGGTACTGCACCGGCCCGGACGACCGGGATCGTGACGGTACTAAAGCGCATTCGGCGCCGTCGACACGCGGGTTTCGTACTCGCCGGTCTGCGTACTGACGCGCACCACGTCGCCCTCGTTGATAAAGAGCGGGACGTCGACCGTCGCCCCACTTTCGAGCGTGGCCGGCTTCGACCCGCCCTGTGCGGTATCTCCTTTCACGCCCGGCGTCGTGTCGGTTACTTCGAGCTCGACCTTCTGCGGGATATCCATCCGCATCGGCTCGTTCGTGTCCGCGCGAAAAAGGATGTCTACGTCGCCACCTTCCTTGATGTACTCCATGCCGTCGACCTGTTCCGGCGGCATCGAAAACTGCTCGTAGTTCTCGGTATTCATGAAGTGAAGGCCGTAGTCGTCCTCGTAGAGATACTGGTGCGGTCGTTTCTCCACGCGCACCTCCTCCACTTTGGCCCCTGCACGGAAGGTGTTGTCGAGCTCTCGACCATCCTTCACGTTCTTGAGACGCGTTCGGACGAAGGCTCCACCCTTACCGGGCTTCACATGCTGAAAGTCAATCATCTCCCAGATGTCATCTTTCCAGATGATCATCAGGCCATTTCGGAAATCACTCGTGCTTACCATCTTGCGTCGGGGTGAATCGTGATGCGCGTCGGTCGAAAAAGACGATGGTGCCGGACGCGGGCTGCGGCACGATCCGGTCGGGGACGTGCGCAACAGCAAACCGTATGCGATCGGTTCATGCGAGCCCGCGGGGGGACGAACCGGTGCTTCAGGTGTCAGGCATCGGTCCATCGGACCGAGCCCCTTCACGCCGCGTGTCGGCGACAGTGTGCCAATATACCGTGGGGCTGTCGAGGGTGTCAACGCCGGGGCCGGTCATACGCCCGCGAGAACCTGTGAATCCGGGATTTTCCCAGACTCAGCCGATCTCGCCCCCTCCCGGGGTCGGCATGTCATAAACAATTCACGCGGGTCTTGCCGTCCGGGAGAGGGAACCGCCGGTTATCGATACGGCTGGTCTTTCTGCAGCACGCCCATCAGGTCATCCACACCGACCGGACCGTGGCGGTACAGGAGCGGCTCCCCGAAGGTAGCACCGACCTTGTACCCGTAGGTTCGCGCCCGGCCCTCGATCCACTCGAAGAAGGTGGGATTCGAGATGAACGTTTCCGGCTCGTCCTCCCCGGGATCGTAGTCGGGATTGAAAAACTGAGACTGGAAGGCCTGAAGGGCTTCGATGCGCTGATCCCAGACGTCACTTACGTCGACCACGAACGTCGGGGCGAACTCAATCGCCTGCATGTAATGCAGCACGTGCGCCGGACGCCAAGGCTCTTGCGGCTGTCCATCGGGACCGGTCGTCTCGACCATCCGGAGGCCGGCGTAATACATCGCGTCAATAGAAAGCCGGGCCGCAGCGCCGTGGTCGGGGTGGCGGCACTCCAGGCTGTTGATAAGCACGACACGCGGACGGTACTGCCGAATGACTTCAACCACCGCGCGCTGGTTCGGCTTCGTGTTGGCGATGTCGCCGTCTGGCAGACCCAGGTTTTGCCGCGCAGACAGCCCCATGATGTCGGCCGCGCGCCTGGCTTCTTTCATCCGACCTTCCGGCGTGCCCCGAGACCCGAGTTCGCCACGCGTGAAGTCGACGACCCCGACCCGGTGCCC
>NZ_DAXETW010000003.1:0-35633 GCF_051155795.1 Longibacter sp. | reverse complement strand
GCCTGGCGCTGCTTCGCAAGGTCGGCGGCTGTGACCAGGTCTGGATCCTTTGGGACGAAGACCGGGTCGTCCGCCGATGGCTCGTCGAATTCCCCGATGAAGCCGATCTCGGTTTCGAGTTGGTAGCCCGTTTCGGATTCCACGACGTCCTGAACGTGGCGGATCAGGGCGATCAGGTCTGCGGCCGTGGCATTGCCGTCATTCACGAAGATGTTCGCGTGGCGATGCGTGACGCGCGCGCCACCGATCTTCGCCCCTTTCAGCCCGCACTCATCGATCAGTCGCCCGGCCCCGATGCCCTCGATTTTTTTGAAGATCGACCCGACGCTCGGCTCGGTGTCCAGCGGCGGATGGCGGAGGGAGCGCCACTCGAGGTTCTCCTCCATCACCTGGCGCATTCGCTCCGGGTCGCCGGGCTCCAGCTGGAAGGTCGCCGAGAGCACCACGTCGTCCCGGTGGTGAAGGATGGAGTCGTCGTATCCGAACTCGAAGAAGTCGACGCCGACGGTACGGCGCTCATCTTCTTCCGTCAGCACGTCCGCCTCGTGCAGGACCTCCTCAATAAACATGGTTCGCTCGCGCGCGGGAGCGGGCGATAGGAAGTGGAGGTTCTGCCAGAGCGCCCCGCCGACGGTCGACGGGATGCCCACGTAGTGCTCCAAGCCACTGAGACCGGCCTCGACGGCTTCGTTGATCACGTCCGGGTACATGACGGCTCCGCTTTCCGCCCAGACGCGGCCCGCGTCCCGGTCGATGGACGTGTGAACGGCTGCGTTTCGGATGACAAGCCCGCGGAATCCGCGATCCCCGACGATGACGTTGGCGCCCATGCCCAGCAGGAAAAAGCGGATCTCGTGCTGCCGGGCGATTCGAATGGACCGGGCGAGTTCGTCTGCAGTGCGCGCTTCTACAAATACGTCGGCCGGCCCGCCGAGCTGGAACGTCGTATGCGGCGCAAGGGGAACGTCGCGCTGGAGGCGCTCCGCCCCGTACACGTCGTGGAGAGCGTTCAGGGCGGCGGTGGACACGGTTGGGTTCGGCACGGGACGGGGGTGAGGGCGATGCTCAGGGGTAGCGTGCGGGCGAAAGGAAGACGCTGCGAGCATTTATAACGGAGACGGGCGGGAAGGTTGCTTCGCTGGCGGGGCCGGCGGCACCCCTCTTGTGTGTAGAAAAAATGAATGGTCGCCCGCATTGTGACAAAGGCGAGGCGGGGTACATAACATGACAGGAATCTGAAAATTCGATGCTCGGGGCCGCAAACGGGGATGTCGAAGCGTCAATGTCCGATACGGTGCGTTTCCATTTGAATGGGTTGCGGAACATGATTTTCAAGATTCGTCTTGACATCCTCGCAGTCGGCTTGCACATTGTTACCGCTTCTTAAAGGACAGGGCGGCAGAACCGCCCGCGCCACCGTGCTCGGGTGCTTTCCGTCCCTGATGAAGTTTATTCCGGAAGCCCGATCCGTTGTTTTCGTCGGGTGCAGACTCGTATCCGGTGTACAACATCCCGTATTGCATGAGGCACGATGGTCTAATTGACGCTGTACGAAGCCGCTGGGCGTGCGTCGTGCGAACCCAGCCGTCCGGACCGTCGCGTCCTCTCCGTGTCGCCAGGCAGCATAGCACGCGGAGCGGGCGTTCATCCGCCTCCACTTACTCAAGCAGCATTCCCGGCCTTCGTCGGGGTGTGGGTGAGGGAGACGCGGTGCAGTCGCATTTCTGGACCGTATCGGTCAATTATCATCCGCTGCAAGCGGGAATTTCCACCAAGTCGTATGAACGGCCTGTGGCCGCGTCACCCCGCGGGTGGCGCTTTCATCCTTGCAATACGGTAGGCGACCGGCCGTAAATCGCCGGGCGAAGTTTCACTTCCCCTTGACTTCATCATCCTTTTTTGCAAGACTTACTGCGAATCTAATGCAAAGCATCTGGGGATTGTCTGAAAAGACGCTCCAGTGAACCGGTCTCTCTCCGTTGCGCCATCGCGTCCCACCGTGGTGTTCCGTAGCCGAGGCGGAGGCTCGTTCGCCGTTCTTCCCCGGCCGCAAGGCCGGAAGAGCCGGATGCCCACGCTGCGACTCGCGGCGCGGCACGCTGTGCCCGTCGTTCTCGCAGTGCAGTAGTTCACACACGCACGAGTTCTGATGTATAGATCGGTCCGCGTCCCACACGGACCGGCGACGACGTATCGGAGTCTCGGGCGGCTCTCACCGTTTCTCGGTTTCACCAGAGGACATCAACCATGAAGGCATTGTTTACTAAACTACTATGCGGGGTGGCAATACTGCTCCTCGCCCCTGCTTCTGTGCTTGCACAGGACGGGACCATCTCCGGGACCGTGACAGACGGTCAGACCGGCGATCCCCTTCCGGGTGCTACAGTACAGGTTCAAGAGCTTGGTATCGGTAGCGCCACCGACGTCGACGGCAACTACGAGCTGTCGGTGCCGGAAGGCGATCACGTTGTGACGGCATCGTTCGTTGGTTACAACCCAACGGAGAAAACGGTGACGGTCACGGCAGGCGAAACGACCAGCGTCGATTTCGCACTTGCTCCCCGGACGGAAGAGCTGGACGAGATTGTCGTCACGGCTCTCGGTATTGAGGAGGAAGAGCGGAGTCTCGGTTACGCGTCGCAGGATGTGTCCGGCGAGGAAATCGCCGAAGCCGCCGAGCAGAACGTGACCAACGCGCTTCTCGGTAAGGTCGCGGGCGTCCAGATTAATCAGTCGAACGGACAGGCCGGTGGATCCAGCCGGATCGTCATTCGCGGTAACAACTCCTACGTCGGCGGCGGTAACTCCCCGCTGATTGTTGTGGACGGTCAGCCGATCTCCAACGCGGAAGACGACAATCCGATTGGTCCGGACGTCTTCACGGGCGGAACGTCGAATCGTTTGCTCGACATCGATCCGAATTCGATCGAGAGCCTGAACGTCCTGAAGGGCGCCAGCGCCACCGCGCTGTACGGCTCGCGAGCGGCGAACGGTGCCATCATTATCACGACGAAGAGCGGCTCCGGAGCAGAAGGCGTTCGCGCCTCCTTCACGACCAGTGGCGGCTTCAATGATGTGATCATCGACGGCTACCAGGACCGCTTTCTTCAAGGGACGTCCGAGTGCTACACGAACGGCGTCCGGGAAGAGAACGGCGGTTACGCCGAGTTCGGTGACCCGAATTCCCAGCGGTGCTTCGATGAAGTCGGCGGCCCGGGAACAGGTGGTGTGACGCAGATCGGTCGGAGCTTCGGCCCAGCGCGTGATGCCGTTTCGCAGGCCGTGCTCGACTCGATCGGCCAGCCGCAGATCTTCGACCCGCGCGAAGACTTCTACGAGAACGGTACCAACATCGAGAACTCGCTGACGATCTCCGGATCGGGCGACTTTGGCAACGCGAACCTGACGGTTAGCGATGCGCGAAACCAGGGTATCGTTCCGACCAACTTCCTGAACCGCACCAGCGTACAGGGTAAGTACACGGCCGACCTGTCGGAGAAGATGACCGTGCAGCTGTCGTCCAACTACACGGAGACGAACCGGCGTTTCATGCTGGAGGCCAACGGACCGAACTCGTTTCAGTGGTCGCTCCAGAACGTGCCGATCAGTTTCGACATCACGGAAACGACGTATCCGGATGGGACGCAGCGAACGTACAACACGGGAAGCCGTGACAACCCGCTGTGGCTCTCCGAGCGGATCAACCTGCTCACGGACGTGGACCGCTTCATCGGCAACGCGAACGTGAGCTACGACATCCTGCCCTGGCTGGAAGTCCGCGAGCGTATCGGAGTCGACACGTACTCGCAAAACTTCCAGTCGCAGATTGCTGATCAAACCGCGGCAGAACCCGGCGGATCAACGGCCGACCAGCAGCTTGAGCGCCGGGAGATCAACTCCGACCTCACTGTGACGGCGAAGCGTAATATCACCGAGGACCTCGGGATGACGCTTCTCGTCGGGAATAACATCAGCAAGCGTACGGTGAACGCGAATACCATCGAGGCCGTGGGTACGGGTATTCCCGGTTTCTACAACATCAGCGTGTACGACAACACCACGCCGACGCAGTTCAGAGAAGAACAGGTGCTGATCGGTGCGTACTCGCGTCTGTCGCTGAACTATCGCGACTACGCGTACTTGCAGGTGTCGGCCCGTAATGACTGGAGCTCGACGCTTCCGCTGGATGAGAACTCGTATTTCTACCCTGGCGTGAGCGGTAGCTTCGTATTCACCGAGGCGTTCAGCGACACATTTGAAGACACGTTCCTGAGCTTCGGTAAAATCCGTGCCTCGCTCGCCCAGGTGGGTAGTGACACGGGTCCGTACGAACTCGTCACGGTATTCCCGCAGGCAGACGTCGGTGACGGTGTGCGTGGAGATATCACGTTTCCGTTCCGCGACCAGAACAGCTTCCTGCAAGATTTTGCTCGGGCCAACCCGGATCTGAAGCCGGAGATTTCGACCGAGTATGAACTCGGCACCGACCTCCGTTTCTTCAACAACCGGGCAACGCTTGACTTCACATTTTACAATAAGCTGACGCGCGACCAGATCTTCAGCGTGCCGCAGTCGGCTGCCAGTGGTTTTTCGAGCCAGGTCCGCAACGCCGGAGAGATCCGGAACAAAGGATTTGAGGTTCTCCTCTCGGGCACTCCGCTTGAAGTGGGCGACTTCACCTGGGATCTGAGCGTGAACTGGTCGAAGAATACGACGACCGTTGAAGAGCTCTCCGAAGGTGTAGAGTCGATCTTCCTCTTCGGATTTACGTCGATCCAGGTCCGCGCCGAAACCGGCGAGGACGGCTACGGCATCATCTTCGGTAGCCGCTACCTCCGCAACGGTGAGATCTCGGAAGACACGCCGGTCACGATCAACGGCCAGCAGCGCACCTCCCCGGTGGAGGGCTTCGGCGACGACGCTCTCATCATCACCGCGGACGGCACGCCGCTTGAGGCCGACAGTCCGGGCAGCATCGGAAACGTCCAGCCGGATTGGACCGGTGGCCTTCGCTCCACCTTCTCGTTCAAAGGGCTGACCCTTACGCAGCAGTGGGAGATTAGCCAGGGTGGCGACATCCTGAACTTTGACAATTACTACGTACAGGCGACGGGTAACATCGACCAGACCCTGGATCGTGGTAGCGAGGAAATCATCGACGGTATCCGTCAGTCCGACGGACAGCGTAACGAGGGCGAAAACGCCGTTGGCTATGAGCGCGATGAAGCCTGGTTCCGCGGTACCTCCGCAGACACCGATCGCTTCGTCTTCGAGCGCTACGTCGAGGACGCCAGCTACGTGAAGCTCCGCGAGCTGACGCTCGCGTACCGCTTCACGCTGCCGGAAGGTCTCTCGAACCGGTCGGGTCTCGACAACGTGCGCTTCGCGCTCACGGGCCGTAACCTGCTCACGTTCTCTGACTTCACCTATGGCGATCCGGCGGGTAGTCTCGACGGCGCCGGCAACGGACAGGGCTTCTACCACGGAGTCACTCCGACGTCGCGTCAGTACCGCGCCAGCCTGACTCTGGGATTCTAAATAAGCGGTCTGAACACCTCCTCGCCTTCGGGCGGGGAGGTCCGTTCAGACACCTTGCAATCCCGAATCACTATCCGTACGGATGAATAACATGCTTACGATGAGAATCCTATCTCAAAAACTCTTCTCGACAGTGCTCGCGGTGGCCTTTATTGGCCTGGCGATCACGTTCGCGGGGTGTGACAACCTCACGGACTTCAAGGAAATCAACGATAACCCGAACGACCCGACGAACCCCCCGTCGACGCAGCAACTCGCTGCTGCAACCACGCAGTTTACCTACGAAGTGGTCGCAAACGAGCCGGTGCGTACACCAACGCTCTGGACCCAGCAGCTCGCCGACAACGTGCAGGGTGGCGGCAACATCGACGTCTATCAGTACCGTGAAGTCGATGGCAACAACCTTTGGGAAGCCTTCCTGTACACCGGCTCGATCCGGAACGGTCGCAACATCGCCGACGCCGGGCTGGAGGAAGAGAACTTCCAGAACGCCGGTATTGGCATGGTCATCGAGGCCTACTCCTGGATGATCCTCACCGACCTGTTCGGCGATGTACCGTTCACGGAGGCGTTCCTCCCGGACGAGAACGTGAGCCCGTCGTACGACAGCCAGGAGATCGTTTATCAGTACATCATCGATCGTCTCGGCGAAGCACGTGAGAACCTTGGTAAGACAAACCTCGGTACGACGGATAATTCGGGTGCTGACCTTCTTTATGCTGGCGACACCAGCAAGTGGACGAGTCTCGCTTGGGCCCTCGAAGCCCGCGCGCACATACACTTGACGGAGTCCGACATCGAAGCCGGTGGCGTATCCGGACGCGAGGCCCATGCCCAGGCAGCCCTTGATGCCGCGCAGAATGCGTTCCCGAACGGCAATGCAGACAACCCGGAGTTTACGTTTCCGGGTGGTGAGAACGCCGAGAACCCGTGGTTCCAGTACACCATCCAGGATGTTTGGATTGTGTCACAGCAGGTTAGTGCGAACTACATCGACCTGCTGAAGACGAATGAAGACCCGCGTCTCCCAGTGCAGGCTCGCCAAACGGGTGCGGTCGACAATGCTGGTCTCGTTACTGGGTTTGAGCCGTCCGAATTCAACGCTGCTCAAGACTTTGCACCGACCGATTCGACGTACCGGGGCCATCAGAACGGTGCAGAGCAGTCGCAAAACATCGACGAGGTTTCGTCGATCGGATCATTCTACAGCGATGAAGACGCATCCGTCTTCTGGTTCAACTACTCGGAGGTCAAGTTCATTGAGGCCGAAGCGGAGTACATCCTTAACGGCGATGCCGTCAATGGATCCGTTGAATCGGCCTACGAGGATGGAATCAGGGCCTCCCTTGATCAACTCGGAGTGGTCTCTCGCCTCAGTGATTTGTCTCCAGACTCAGTAGCTGTTGATTCTATTGAAACGTTCGTCGACGACTTTGTGCAGGATCGCGTCGACGCGCTGAACAACGCGTCTGGACCGGATGCGCTTGAGCAAATCATCACGGAGAAGTACATCGCTAACTTCATCAACATCGAGCCGTACAACGACTTCCGTCGTACCGGCTTTCCGGATCTGCAGCCGCTCCCTGAGGGCGTGCTGGATAACATTCCGGCCCGTCTCGCCTACCCGGTGTCTGAGTACCAGACCAACGGTTCCAACGTCCCGGGCGATGTCCCGCGTGGCCCGCAGGCCGGTACCGTTCCGGTGGGTTGGGATCCCGGAGTCTAGGGATGTGATGATCTAAGCGGCTGCGATTGTGTCGCAGACGTATCTACGCAGGGCTCCGGCAACAGCCGGGGTCCTGCGTTTTTTGTTTCATTTCGCGTATCATCCTGTTACATTGTTTGTGATGTATACCGGTCGCAAGGTTAGACGCGCAACGCGATTTATCATACCCTAAATCCCCTCCAGGCATTCATTCCAGGCATGACTCCTGATCGACGAACGTTTACAGCGCACCTACTTATCATTCTGATCGCGGTACCATTATCTGCATGCCTGCCGCCCAGCTCGACGTCGGGTCCTGATCAGGGCCGCGATGTCTTAAGCCAGGAAGAGATCCAGACCGCGAGCCCTTCCGGATCCGCACTGGACCTCATTCGGTCCCTTCGACCTACGTGGCTGCAGAGAAACCGCAGTACGCGCGGTCTGCAACGAGGCTCGAGTACTCGAGGAGACTTGCCCAACTTTTACCTGGACGGGATGGAGCAGTCCGTATCCGATATGCAGAATGTTGCCGCCACCGCCGTCCAGAGAGCGATCTTCTTTTCTGCCCGAGAAGCGCAGAATCGCTTTGGCAGTGGAAACGAGAACGGGGCCATCCTGATTGTTACCCAGTAATCGTTGTTACCCAGTCATCGGGGCGTAACGGCTATGTCCGACTCAGACTCCTTCTACGAGCGCGTTTGGCAGGTCGTCGCGGAAATCCCCCGCGGGTCTGTGACGACATACGGCGACATCGCTGAATATGTAGGCACGCGGGCGGCGGCGCGTACCGTCGGATGGGCGATGAATGCCGCCGTCGGATCCGGGCTCCCGTGTCATCGCGTAGTGAACCGAAACGGTGAATTGACCGGGGCCCGCTTCTTCGAGACGCCGACGGTTATGGAAGAGCGGCTCCGGGCGGAAGACGTTCGGTTCCTGGACGATGGAATTGTCGATATGGACCGCCATCGATGGACGCCGACGGAGCACCTTCCCCCGGCCCGGGATTTTCTCAACGACGGCCTGGAGTCGGCCTGATGCCCGGCTGTTAGGGTGCCCCACATCGGAGCGACCGCTCATAGAAATGCCCCGGAGCACAGTGCGTGGTCCGGGGCTTTCGTACGCGACGGGCCGGGGTTGCATGCGGCCGCAGCGGGTGCGAGGGACGGTCTCTCGCGGAGTCGCTCAGTCGGCCGCCTGTGCGTCGTCCACGAGCTGGCGAACATCTTCCAGCAACGCCGGAGCATCATACACGATGCCGTCCTTGATTGTGTACCGTACACCCCCCACGCGGGTGGGCTCCTCGGTCTCGTCGTCGAGCTTTAGTGCCCCGATGCCGTACAGCACCTTCAGGTTCTCGATCGGGTTTTCCTCTACGACCACGAAGTCGGCTTTCTTACCGACCTCGATGGAGCCGATCTCGCCCTCCATCCCGAGCGCTTCCGCGCCGTTGAGAGTGGCTGCCTGGATGACCTCCAGCGGGTGGAAGCCGGCCTCCTGTAGAAGCTCCAGCTCGCGGACGTAGCCGAAGCCGTAGAGTTTGTAGATATACCCGCTGTCCGAGCCGGTCACAACACGCCCGCCGCGGTTCTTGTACTCGTTCAGGAAGGTCATCCAGAGGCGGTAGTTCTCCTTCCAGTCGATTTCATGCCGGGTGGTCCAGTGGAACCAGTAGGAGCCGTGCGCTTCCCGGCTCGGCTCAAAAAAGTCCCAGAGGGAAGGAAGGGTGTAATCGTCGTGCCACGGGGCATTTCGAGCGCGCATTAGGTCCCGACTCGCTTCGTAAATCGTAAGGGTCGGTACCATGGTGAAGTCGAGCGTTATCAGCGAATCCATCACGGTATTCCAGTGCTCGCTCCCCGGTGTCGCGGCCTGCTGCCACAGCCGTCCCGCCTCCCCGAAGCGGTGCTGCTCGTTGTTGTAGTTGTAGTCGGCGGGGTAGTCCTGGATCATGCGATCGGTGAAGAGCGCCTCGGGTAGGCCGTACCAATGCTCCATCGTGGTAAGCCCCCACGAGGCGGATGTCAGGGAATTCACGCGGGTGACGTTGAGCTGGGCGTGGTGCATGGCCGTGCCGAGCGACTGCTCGTTCGCCTCGTCGAGCGCTGCTTTCATGACGTCGGGGGAGGCACCGAAGAACTTGATCCCGTCCGCGCCGCGCTCCTTCACGCTTCGCACCCAGGAACGCGCCGCATCCGGCGTGCTCGGCGTCTGGTCCTGCCCCATTCCGAAGCCGACGTACGCGATGATGCGCGGGGCGACGATCTCGTTCGCCGCGCTGCGCTCGCGATGACGGAAGGTCCATTCCATTCCGTTGAAGCTGCCCGGCTCCCGCACCGTCGTGATCCCATGCCCCATCCAGAGCTTGAGCACGTATTCCGCCGTCGTGCCCTGGCTCACGCCACCGAGGTGACCGTGCATATCGATGAAGCCAGGGAGGATGTACATGCCCGACAGGTCGATCTCCCGGTCGCCGGCTGCCGGCCGATCGCTCTCATCGATCGGCACGCCGGGGTAGCCCACGCTCTCGATGCGGGTGATACGATCCCCTTCGACGACGATGTCGACCGGACCGATCGGCGGGGCGCCGGTGCCGTCGATCAGGGTGGCACCGCGAAGGACGAGCCGTTCGTACGGGCCATCTCCTTCCGTACGGTCCGGGGCAGCGGGCGGCGTTTCCTGGGCACGCGTCGCTGCCGGCAGGCCAGCCAGGATCAGCGCGAGGAATACAGGGAGCAAACGGCGGAGGGAGAGGGGCATAACGCCAGGGAAAACGTGACCTGAGAACATAGAAACACCGCGGCACCAACACGGGCAGCGGCAAGTTAGCGCGGCGTCGTCACTCGGTCCAGTTCATCCCAGAAGCCCGGGAAGGACACGCGTGCTGTTTCCGCACCCTGGATCTGCGTTTCGCCGTGCGCCACACAGGCGGCCACACCCATCGCCATGGCGATCCGGTGATCGTCGAAGCTGTCGACGGTCGTGCCGAGCAGGTTGGGCCCGTTTCCGTCGATAACGAGCCCGTCCGGCCGTTCCTCGATCTGCGCACCCATCGCCCGCAGGTTCTCGGTGATGGCGTGGAGCCGGTCCGTTTCCTTGACCCGGAGCTCCTCCGCGTCTCGAATCACGGTCTGCCCCTCCGCGCACGCGGCGGCAACGGCGAGAACTGGGATTTCGTCGATTAGATTCGGGATGACGCGCCCCCCGATCTCGACGCCTTCGAGCGGAGCCGACGTGACGCGGACGTCGCCGATGGGTTCGCTCCCCTCCGCCCGTTCGTTCTCCACCCGGATGTCCGCACCCATGTCGATCAGCACGTCGATCAGCGCTGTGCGGGACGGGTTCAGCCCGACGTTCTTAAACCGAATGGCGCTATCGGGGGTAATTGTCGCCGCGACCATGAAGAAGGCGGCGCCCGAAAAGTCGCCCGGGACCGTCCACGTCCTCGGATCGATGCGATGGCCGCCGTCCACGTAGATTTCGCGCACGCCGCCGACCTCGTGCGTTTCCAGGCCGAGCATTCGCTCCGTGTGGTCGCGGCACCGTGTCGGCTCGACGACGGTGGTTCGCCCGTCGGCGTACAGGCCGGCAAGCAGCACGCAGGATTTCACCTGTGCCGACGCCATCGGCAGGCGGTACTTGATGGCGGAGAGGCCGTCGCGGGAGGGGCGCAGCCGAATCGGCGCATGGCCTTCGACCAGGATGACGCGCCCGCCCATAGCCTTCATGGGATCAGCGACCCGTTTCATGGGCCGTTGCTGGAGCGAGTCGTCGCCGGTCAGAACGCTGCCGAACGGCTGTCCGGCGAGGATCCCGGACATCAGGCGCATGGTGGTGCCGGAATTGCCGCAGTCCAGCGGGGCGTCCGGCGGTCGCAGTCCGTCGATGCCGACGCCCTCGATCACCAAAACATCGTCGTCATCTCGGTGCATCGACACGCCCAGGCCGCGCAGCACGTTCAGCGTAGACTGCGGATCGGCAGACTGCGGATAATTGTGGATGCGACACGTCCCGTCGGACAGGGCGGATAGCATGGCCGAGCGGTGCGAGATCGACTTGTCCGCGGGGAGGGACACGATGCCTCGAAGGGAGGAGACCGGCGAGAGAATCTGCGTCATGGGCAGGCGGGCGGAAGCGAGCGAGGCGGTGAAGGGGCGGGGCGCTCGGGGTGATTTACCACATAGGCGTTTCCTGACTGGGTGCAAGGGGGAAGTCGTCGATCACGCTCCGGAGCATCGCCTGCTTCTGGTCACGGTGGATGAAGGCATATCGGAATCCGTTGAGTGCGATCTCGCGGAGCTGGTCGGCGTCGATCTGGCAGTGCTGGTGCACGCTCCAGAGCTCGTCGGTGACCGAGGTGCGGCTGAAGAGCCGGTTGTCGGTGTTCACCGTGACCGGGACGCCGTTATTCACGTACGTCGTGATCGGGTGCGCCTCCAGGCTGGATACGACGTGGGTCTGAACGTTCGACGTGGGGCACATCTCCAGCGGGATGCGGTGATCCGCGAAGTATTGCATCAGTTCCGGGTCCTCCTGCAGGGAAATGCCGTGGCCGATGCGGTGAGCGCCGCAGTAGAACAACGCCTGACGGATCGAATCCGGGCCCCACGACTCCCCGGCGTGGATCGTCAGGTTCAGGAGGTGGTTTCGCGCGTGATAGAAGGCGTGGAGGTGGCCCTTCGGCGGGTTGCCCGCTTCGCCACCGGCGAGGTCGAATGCGACGACCCCGCGATGACGGTATTCCGCCGCCAGTTCCGCCTGCCGCATCGACGCACTCTCATACCGGTCGCGCAGGCCGCAGATGATCAGACCGGTGTGGATGTCGAGGTCGCGCTCGGCATCCTTCAGCGCTTGCAGAACCGTGTCGTTTACTTCTTCCAGCGACAGCCCTTCCTCGGTGTGGAGGATTGGCGCGTATCGTAGCTCGAGATGACGGACATTCTCTTCCGCGTTGTCTTCCGCCAGTTCGTAGGTGCAGCGGTAGAGGGCCTCCTTCGTCTGAAGCAGCGGGATCGTGTAGCGGAACCAGGCCAGGTAGGCCTCCAGCGTCTCCGAGTCGTCCACGTCCCGAAGAATCTCGGCCAGCCCTTCCACGGAGTCGCTCGGCAGCACCTGCATTTTCCCCTCCGACCGGGCAAGATCAATCATCGTATCGAGGCGGAGCGAGCCGTCGAGATGGCAATGCAGTTCGGCCTTGGGCCAGGCGAGAATGTCTTCGCGGGTGAGGGTCATGCAATGCGTTCGGTAGATGAGAAAGACAGGACGGCAGGGGGGCGCCTCATCCCCGGGTTCTGACCGCGCGGGATGTTCGTTCGTAACCGGGGGAGCGGGGAAGCGGTTTCGCCTCCTGTAGCACGGCGTGACGACACGAGCCAGACCCTGATGCAAACAGGAACAGTGATCGGATGAATCAGACGGCGCGCTCATCAATTGGAATTGGTAGTCAACCATGCTCGACTCCAGAGGGATGATTGCCTGACAGACCGTCCGGGCGTTCGTAGTCCCTTCATGGATCGGGGATGAACTGCCGAAGGCTCAGCGAGTAGGATCACCGTTGCGGCTTCGCGACGTGCACGATTTTCAAAAATCCCCGTTTTGCCATGGGTACTCCCGGCCCGCTCGAACTCTTTCTTATCTTTCTCGTCGTGTTGCTGATTTTCGGGGCAAACAAGATTCCCGAGATCGCCCGTGGCATTGGCAAGGGCATCCGCGAGTTTAAGGACGCCACGAACGAAATTTCGCGCGAACTTCAGGCCGAAGACCAGCGGCGACAGATCGATCAGCCGCGTCCGCCGTCCCAGGGTGCGCCTCAGGCCCGTCAGAGCGAGGAGCCCGTAGCTCGAGAGGAAACACAGGAGCAGGTACCGCCCGAGCCCGCCCGCGCAGACAACCCGAGTGACGAGCCGTCCACGGACGCGAAGTAGTCACGACGGCGCTCTGTCCAGGGGGCGCCTGCCTGCGCCGAATCGTTTCGATTCCTTCCCGACGCGATCCTTGCCTGTTGTACGATGAACACGCCGACGTTTGCTGAAGCCCACCGGGCGATTGAGCAAGGAGAGACCAGTTGCGAAACGCTGGTCTCTTCGTTTATTGAGCGCATCGACGAACGGAATGACGAGTTGAACGCGCTGCTGACCGTGGATCGGGACGGAGCGCTTAACCACGCGCGCTATCTCGACAGCCAGCGGGAGCGGGGCAACGCCCGTCCGCTGGCCGGGCTGGTGCTCGCGGTCAAAGACAATATCTGCATTCGCGGGCAGCAGGTGACGGCCGGATCCCGCATGCTGAAGGATTTCTCGTCCATGTATGACGCGACCGTGATCCAGCGGTTGCGCGATGCGGGGGCCATCTTTATCGGCAAAGCCAACTGCGACGAGTTCGGCATGGGCTCGTCAAACGAGACATCTCACTTTGGGCCCGTTCGCCACCCGAAAGCCACCGAGTTCGTGCCGGGAGGCTCATCCGGTGGGTCTGCAGCCGCCGTCGCCGCCGGGTTCTGTCAGGTCGCGCTCGGATCCGACACCGGTGGCTCGATCCGGCAACCGGCCGCCTTCTGCGGAACGGTGGGCCTGAAGCCGACCTATGGGCGCGTCAGCCGTTCCGGCCTCGTCGCGTACGCCTCGTCGCTGGACACGATCGGGCCGCTGGCGCGATCGGTCGAAGACGTTGCAACGATCCTCGGTATCATCGCCGGGGAGGACGAAGCGGACAGCACGAGTGCGCCGGTATCCGTCCCCGACTACCGGGAGGCGCTCGAGGCGAGCGTGGGGGACACCGTCTCGGGACTCCGAGTCGGCATCCCAACGGAATATTTTGCCGACGGACTGGATCCCGAGATCGACCGGATGATACGCGCGCAGGTCGAGGCGCTGGAGGACGATGGCGCCGTGGTTCAAGAGGTATCGCTTCCCCACACGCAGTACGGCGTTGCGACGTATTACCTTCTGGCAACGGCGGAGGCGTCGAGTAACCTCGCCCGGTATGACGGGATCCGCTACGGACATCGCGCCTCGGAGGAGGAAACGGCGGAGGTGCTCCGCAAGCAGCGGGCCGACCTGAAGGAGGCGAAACAGGAAGCCGAGCGGCGCGGACATACCGACCGGGCGGAACAGATCGAGACCCAGTTAAAGGATACGACGTCGACGCTCGATGCGCTCTACACCCGCTCTCGCTCCGAGGGCTTCGGCGACGAGGTCAAACGGCGCATCATGCTCGGCACCTACGTTCTCTCGGAGGGCTACTACGACAAGTACTACGAGAAGGCGCAGCGCGTCCGGACCCTCATCCGCCACGACTTCGATACGGCGTTTGAGGAGTGCGACGTGCTCATTGCGCCGACCACGCCGACCGACCCGTTCCGGCTTGGCGAGAAAACGGACGACCCGCTCGCGATGTACCTCAGCGACGTCTTTACGGTGCCGTCCAGCCTGGCCGGCGTTCCGGCGCTGAACGTCCCGATTGGGTCGCATCGTGACGAGCCGCATCTCCCCGTCGGCATGCAAATCATCGGCCGCCACTTCGACGAGTCGCTTCTCCTCCAGGTCGGCCAGGCCGTCGAACGGATGAACGAGGGATGAATGGCGAATTACGAATTGAGAATGTTGAATGGCGAACGTCGAATTTCGAACCTCGAATTCCGAATTGAGCGCGTTCAAGGCCACTCTTCGAACGTCCCGACGCCTCATCACGCGGTACTCATCACTCGGTACTCATCACTCAGTACTCAGCCCAACGCAGAAGCGCACGAAGAAATGCCGCAGATTTTGCGGTTACGCGATGTGCACCGTACCATCGACATCGTGGAGGGAGAAGGCGCTGCGATGACTCTGCTGGATCCTTTCGCATCCCGGCCCGCGCGCCTGCGCGAGAGCATCGTTTCGACATCGAGCACGACACGCCAACTCAAAGCAGCCTCGTCTACGCATGAGCATTCTGGTCAACAAGGACACCCGCCTGGTGGTGCAGGGCTTTACCGGCTCGGAGGGCACCTTTCACGCCGAGCAGATGATCGAGTACGGTACGAACGTCGTGGCCGGCGTTACGCCCGGAAAGGGCGGTACGACGCATCTCGATCGCCCCGTCTTCAACACCGTCGAGGAAGCCGTTGAGCAGGAAGGCGCCAACACCTCCATCATCTTTGTGCCGCCGCCGTTCGCGGCCGACGCCATCCAGGAAGCGGCCGAAGCGGGGATCGAGGTGATCATTTGCATCACCGAAGGCATCCCGGTGAAAGACATGAAGCCGACCTACCACTACGTCCAGAAGCAGGGCGCTCACCTGATCGGCCCGAACTGCCCCGGCGTCATCACGCCCGGCGAAGCGAAGATCGGCATCATGCCCGCCATGATCTTTGAACCCGGAAACATCGGCGTGATCTCCCGCTCGGGAACGCTCACGTACGAAGCGGTCGACCAGCTCACCCGCGCCGGGTACGGCCAGAGCACGGCTGTCGGAATCGGAGGCGACCCGGTGATCGGAACGCGCTTTATCGACGTCCTCAAGCTTTTTGAAGCCGACGCGGACACGGACGCCGTGGTCCTGATCGGTGAAATTGGCGGATCGGCGGAGGAGGAGGCCGCGGCCTTCATCAAGGATCACATGACCAAGCCTGTCTTCGGCTTCATTGCGGGTCAGACGGCCCCTCCCGGGCGCCGCATGGGCCACGCCGGCGCCATTGTGTCCGGTGGATCGGGCACGGCCGAGGCGAAGTTCGCCGCACTTGAAGAGGCGGGCGCAACGGTCGTCAAGAACCCGGCTCTCATCGGCGAAACGGTCAAAGAAACGATCGGGTAGGCCAACCGGCGGAGAACGTTTGCCCGCCGCCCAGCCGACCCTGCAAGACTGCGGCGCCGCGTCTCCGGAAACGGAAGCGCGGCGCTTTTTTATCGGCTCGCTTCCGTATATCGGATCGGGCGCACGTCCATTTCGCCTTTCGCCCTTAGCCCTTCGCATTGAGTCATGTTTGACCGAGCAGAATTTACGAAAGGAGTCGTCGAATGGAAGCACCTGCCGCGCGACGGCCGTCCGGAGATCGCCTTCGTTGGTCGGTCGAACGTCGGGAAGAGCTCGTTGCTCAATTCGATCATCGGCCGGAAAAAGCTCGCGTACGTCAGCAAGCGTCCCGGGAAGACGACCGAGTTCAACTTTTTCCTGATCGACGGCAAATACTACTTCGTGGACCTCCCGGGGTACGGCTACGCACGGGTGTCGAAGTCGATGCGGGAGAAATGGGCGGCTCTGATCGAACGGTACCTGAACCAGCGGAAGCCGCTTCGTGCGGTGGTGCACCTCATCGATAGCCGGCACCCACCGATGGCGCAGGATGAGGACCTGATTGACTTCATGCGGGGCAGTGACGTGCCGTATCTGATCGCCCTCACGAAAGCCGACAAGCTCTCGGGAAATCAGCGGTTTCAAACCGTTCAACGGCTGGACAAGCGACTTGCGGATGTGGGTCGTTCCGTCCCGATCGTCCTTACCTCGTCGAAATCAGGACGGGGAATCAAAGAACTGCGCGGATGGCTGCGCGACTTCCTGGGATAGCCGAGCCGCACGTGGCCAGCGATTCTGTGGAGGACGTGTTCAGACTTGGCGGTTTTTTTACGGCGTGTGTCCTGCGATCGATGCCGGTGGTGCCTTCATTATCAATGAGCGTTTCCTTCTCTCTTTAACGAACTCTGCGCCCGGTATATGTCCCACACAGTTCTGATTACGGATCCCGTCGATCCGGTATGCACAGAGATGCTAGAGGCTCAGGGATTTGAAGTGGACCTGCTCCTTGATTATGACGATGCAACTCTCCGTGAGCATGTTCGGTCGGCGAATGGCTGGATCGTCCGAAGTGGGACGACGGTGACGGCCGAACTGATCGACCTCGCTGACGACCTGAAGGTGATCGGCCGGGCGGGCGTTGGTGTCGACAACATCGACCTTGATGCGGCGACGCGCAAGGGTGTTCTCGTGTGTAATGCGCCGGACGGAAACACGATTTCCACGGCCGAGCACACGACGGCCATGATGCAAGCGCTCGCGCGCACCATCCCGCAGGCGAACCGGTCGCTTCGCGACGGCAAATGGGAGCGGAAGAAGTTCTCCGGTGCTGAATTGCACAGCAAAACGCTCGGCATCGTGGGCGTAGGCAAAGTAGGACGGGCGGTCGCCGAACGCATGCAAGGGTTCGGCATGACGCTCCTCGGGTTTGATCCGCTCGTTTCGGAGGACGTTGCCGCCCGCCACGACGTGACGCTCGTGGATCTGGACACGCTTATGGAGAAGAGCGACTTCATCACCATTCACACCCCGATGAACGACGAAACGCGGGGGTTGCTGGACGCGGAAGCGTTCGACCGGTGCAAGGACGGCGTCCGCATTGTAAACTGCGCCCGCGGCGGAATTGTCGACGAGATGGCCCTGCTCGACGCTGTCAAATCAGGCAAGGTGGCTGGGGCAGCACTCGACGTCTACTCTCAGGAACCGCCGCCGGAGGAGCTTACGGAGTTGATTCAGCACCCCGACGTGGTCGCCACGCCCCACATTGCCGCAACCACCGGGGCGGCACAGGAGAAGGTCGCGCAGCAGATCACCGAGCAGGTGATTAACGGGCTCATGGACGAACCGGTGACCACCCCGGTGAACGGTATGGCGATCCGGATGGCGGCACAGCCGGAGGTGCAGACCTACCTCGAGCTTGCCGACCGGCTGGGCCAGATCGCCTACCAGCTCATGGAGGGCAATGCGCAGAGCCTGACGGTCCGATGCCGCGGTGAGGTGCCGCGCCGGTACGCGGAGGTGCTCTCGGTTGCCGCGCTACGCGGGGTCCTGAATCAGTGGGCGGATGAGCCGGTCAACTTCATCAATGCGCCCGTCCTGGCCGGCGACATGGGCCTTCGGTTCAGCGAAACCCGCGAGGCCGAGCACGGGAGCTACACCAATCTGATCGAGGTGGAGGTGGAGGCAGGCGACGAAACCCACGTGGTCGCCGGTACCATCTTCCACGGGACCGACTTGCGCGTCGTCCGGATCGACACGTACGAGCTCGAAGCCAAGCCGGAAGGGGAGATGATCCTGTACCGGAACGTCGACCGACCCGGTATGCTGGCGACGGTCGGCGAGCTTCTGGCAAAGGCGAACGTCAACATCGGCGCACTGGCTCTCGGGCGGAAAGCGCGCGGGGAGATGGCGCTGACGGCGGTCAGCGTAGACGACGACGTCCCCCCGGCCGTCCTGGAGGAAATCGCGGGGATCGACGGGGTCGAAGGTGTGCGATCTGTCAAGATCCGGTAGCGGAACCGGCCGGTTGTAACGTGCGAAAGGGGCATCGTCCGTCGGACGGTGCCCCCTTTCTCCTGTGCTCTCGAGCGAATACAAGAGCGTCCTACGACGCCTCGATCGTTTCCTTGTGGTTGAGGCGCGCGGACGCGTGGTCCATGATCTTCTCAGCGTGAAACCGGCCGTTCTCGATGAACCATCGCGACGTGTTGCATCCGCCGCAGATGGTGCCCGCCAGGTAAAGGCCCGGGCGATTCGTCTCAAACGTTTCTCCTTCCTCGTCGTGGACGGGAGTCCGGGCCTCGTCGTCTTCCACGTCAATGCCGAAGGACTCCAGCAGCGCGTAGTTCGGGCGGTAGCCCGTCATAGCGAGAACGAAGTCGTTGTCGATCTCCTCCGCGCCGTCCGCCGTGTCGATCACGAGGGTGTCCGGCGTGACGGCAGAGACCTCGCTGTTGAAGTAGGCCTGAATGCTACCTTCCTCGATTCGGTTTTCGATATCCGGCTTCAGCCAGTACTTTACCGTGTCGTCGATGCCGTTGTTGCGGACGACCATGGTAACGTTCGCCTGATGCCGGAAGCAGGCGAGAGCGGCCTTCACGGCCGAGTTGGCCGCGCCGACAATGGCTACGTCCGTCAGGGCGAACGGATACGGCTCCTTGAAGTAGTGCCGTACCTTGTCCAGGTCTTCGCCCGGCACGTCCATCCGGTTCGGAATGTCGTAGAAACCCGTCGCGACGACCACCTTGCGGGCGGTGTATTCGCCCTTCTCGGTGACGACCGTGAAGTCTCCATCCACACCGTGAATCGTGGAGACGGCCTCATAGAGTGAGATATCCAGGTTTTCCGCTGTGGCCACGCGGCGATAGTAGTCCAGCGCCTCCTCCCGCCGCGGCTTGTAGGCCCGTGTGGAGAATGGATAACCGCCAATCTCGAGTCGTTCCGGAGTGGAGAAAAACTCCATCCGCGTCGGGTACCCGATAAACGAATTGCAGAGCGCACCTTTATCGAAGATGCGAGCGTCAAGGCCGCGTCGCTTTGCCTCAATGCCGCAGGCAAGTCCGACCGGGCCGGCACCGATAATAATGACGTCCGTCATAAGGGAAACCGTCGTGTCCAGTAGATTCACCACATGAACCGTTCGGCGAACGGGTCAGTTTCCCTGCACCTCCGTCTGCGCGTGAACGTCTCGCAATCTGTTTAATGCGGGATGGAACCAAACTCCACCGGGAGGTGCCTTCAATCCGGACAGCGTGCCCATCCGATGGCTTCCGTTTCATGAATCTCACGGATGATGCCGGGCTTCAGCGGAGGAGTCATCCAAAAGATGATGTCTCTTTCCTCACGGGTTGTGTGATTGGGAGCGTACTTCCGCAGGAATCCCGTGTCTGATGGCACGCCCCCACCCGCCTGCGCCCCGACAAGACCCCTTCGGATGATGAGAATCGCCTTACCGTTTGCTGTACCCGTCGCCTGTCTGGTCGGCCTGATCGTGGCACCGGTCTACGCCGATATGCTGGGCGTCGCGATCTTTGCGTCAGCATTGACGCTGGCGCTCGCGTTTCCGGCCATGTACTCGACCGCACCGGCGTCGTTCGGCTTGCCGTCGATCGAGGGTGTGAGCTGGCCCCATGTCCTGTGGCGCCTGGGCCTTGCCTCCGAGGCCGCGCTGGTGACGTGGACGTTCGTCAGTCTCGCCATGCTGGTCATCGTACCGGAAGAAGCGGAGAGCTGGAGCATCCATCTCGGCCTGTCTATGATCATCCTGATGATGTGGACGCCGCTGCTTCTCTTCTTGAAGCCGGAGGCGCGACCGGCCGCAACTCAGCCGGAGGAGCCGCAGCCCGACGACAAGGACCTGCGGCAGGACTTCGTGCCGGAAGAGCGGCAGAATATTCGCCGTCGGAAAGCGGCTGGCACTGCACCGGACGCCGACGACGACCAAGCCCAGTGGTCGTTCGGGGATGATTCCGGGGACGGGTCGAACCGCGGCGAGACGGTGCCGGAGATGAACCCGAACCGGAAGCAGACGCAGACAAACACGGGTACGTCTGCCTCAGACGCACCGGAGGCCGATAACATCTGGACGCAGTGGCCGGACGACGAACCAGAGGAGACCGCTGCACCGTCGCACCAGACCTCGGACCAGGACTCGGAGGCTCGGTCTCTCTGGTCCTTTTCTGACGACGATGACGCCTTTGGTCGGTCCGACGAGGCGCCCGATCCGAAACGTGAGGCCCGCGTGGCAGCAGACGTCGCACGGACCTCCTGGGAGGAAGAAGAGGACGACGACGAAGCGATGGCCTGGGATATCCTCGATACCATTCTCGAAGAGGAGGAAGAAACCGGCCGGTCTGAAACGGAATCCTCGTGGGAGCCGGACGAGTGGCCCGACTTTAACTACGACGTGTAAACGGCGGCGGGATAGGGATCCTCGGCCGGACCCGTCAGTCTTCCAGGACAGCCGGCAGGTGGATGTGAAAGCACGTCCCGAGACCTTCCTTCGTGTGGACGTGAATCGCACCGTCCATCGCATGGACGAGATCGCTGGTGATCGCCAGGCCCAACCCGACGCCGCTTGACGATCCCTCATTGTCCGAACTGGCGCGCTGTGGGCCGCGGGTGTACGGGTCGAACAGGGTGTCCACCAGATCGGCCGGAATGCCGGGGCCGTTGTCCGCAATCTCGATTAAGATGCTGGGGGCATCAATGTGCGTCGTCTCGCTCGACGAATCGGGTGCACCCGGCCCTCGCGCCGGTAAACTACGAAGATTTGGTGCGAGCGCCACGTCGTCGGCATCGGATACACCGTCGCCCGAGACGTCGAGCGTGTCGGTCGCGTCGTTCTCCCCGCCGCGGGATTCCGGAAGTCGGAGACAGACCTGGACTTTGTCGTCCGGATCCGTGTGCTTGATCGCGTTGCCGATCAGGTTGTCGAGCACCCGCGTCAGCGCGCTGCTGTCGGCACGTGCGAACAGCGGAGCGTCCGGTAGCCTCATCGAGAGCCGGTCGATATCGGACTCTGACAGGATTTCGATGCCCTCGCAGGCTTCCCTCACCACCTCAAGGACGTTGACGGGCTCCAGTTCGAGTTCGAAACGGCCGGAACGCAGTTCGGCCAGCTCAAGCAGGGACGTGATAAGCATGTTCATCCGCGTGCCCGCCGTGCGGATCTTCGTCGTGTAGTCCGTGTCCGCCGCCGATGCATTCGGCTGATCGAGGACGCGCTCGAGAAGGTCGTTGAAGAGCAGAATTTGCGTTAACGGCGTGCGCAGGTCGTGGGTAATGCCGGCGAAGAACTGGGACATCGCTTCCTTCGCCGACTCTGCGTTGTTGCGCGCCTCGCGAAGCTCGCGCTCGCGCTGCTCCCCACGTTTCAGTTCACGCCGCAACTCGAGCTCATCCATGACGACCTGTGCGAGGTCGACGAGGTGTTGCATCTTCACGTCGGACACGGGCGCATCGTGGGGATTCGTGTCCAGTACGCAGATCGAACCGATGATCTGTCCGTCGTCCGTGATCAGGGGGGCGCCTGCGTAGAATCGAATGCCGGGCGTCGCCGTCACGAGCGGATTGTCGGCGAATCGTTCGTCCTGCGTTGCGTCCTCCACGACGAGCGTGTCCCGTGCCGAAAACGCATGGCTGCAGAAGGACGTCTCGAGCGGGCACACTCTACCGTCGATGCCGATGGCCGCCTTGAACCAGAGATAATCGTCGTTTATCAGAGAGATGAAGGCGGACGGCGTCTGAAACAGGTGCGCCGCGAGTTCGGCAATACGGTCGAACGCGTGCTCTGGAGCCGGGTCCAGGCCGGCGACGACCGGCTCGGTGCCGAGCTTGTCCGGCAGTTGGTCACCGGCAGACGCGAACACGATGTTTGGCGGGGCGTCCTGGCCGTTGGTATTGTCTCGGGGATTCCCGCCAAAAGGCGTAGACGAATCGGCAATCATCGGTAGGCGGATCAGGTGAGTATCGACAGACAACCGTCGGCATGAACTGCACGATATCATCGCGCAGCGCCGTGCGAACTCCCGGTTCTATCGCCGAACGAGTAGAGCCGATCGACAGCGGCGTCGGTTCGGTGAAAAGCGAGGTGGGGCCCTCCGGGGTCGGGAAGGCAGTAGAAAGGGCGGTGCGACACATCGAGGCATGCCGATGCCGGTAGAGCCGGCCCGTGGCGGGACGCGCCCGCAACGGGATGGGACGGAACGACGAATGCTGCGGTGCAGAAGGGCGCGGCAGCCGCCGGGAACGGTCAGATACGCGGAGAACGCCTTGATCTCCCTGCAGCGCTTTCACCTGCACCGGAAGGATTTTCCCGGCACCACAGATGCAAGATCGTTACATGCGCGGCTAATGTCAACTGTGCCGGGCAGAAGACGGGTGAATCACACGCCGTTCCGCCGGGCACGGGGTTGACGAGACCCGTTCGACCCGCGAGCGCAGGTCTGGCCGTGGTTTACTGGTTTTGATGGTAGGAGGCAAAGACGCCGGCGGAACCGTCCGTACGGAAGACCACCACGTCGTACGGGTCATACCGATCTCCCCGTTCCATGCCGGGCGAACCGATCGGCATGCCTGGCACGCTCAGACCGCGCACGTCTGGCTTGATCGCGAGAAGACGTTTGACCTGCTCCGCGGGGACATGACCCTCCACAACGTAATCACCGATCACACCGGTGTGGCAGGACGACAGGCGCTGGGGCACGCCGAGTTCCGCTTTCTTCTGCTGAAGCTGTTCAGTGTTTATCTTTTCAACCGTGAACCCGTGCTCTCGCAGGTGCTTCACCCAATCGATGCAGCAGCCGCAGGTTGGGCTGGAGTACACCGTCATGGCCGGAGCAGACGCCGCGATTCCGTCCGGAAGGTCGGTAGCCTGTGTGCCGGAAGCGACGTTTTCCGGTTGCAAGAACGTGTAGAGAAGAATGCCGGCTGCGGCGAGGACGATGCCCGCTGCAAAGACTTTGAGATAGGTGGAGGGAGAATAAAACGTCGCCATCGCGTCGTAGGGACGTGGATAAAGAGGGATCAGATGTAGAAACGCGCACGCGTGACGCGTGCTCCCGGCGCGTTATTCAGTGCCGGTCGATTCTCGTTTCTGCCGGAAGAAGTCCCGGAGAATGCCGCCGGACCGTTCACTTTCGAGACCGGAGACGACCTCGACCTGATGATTCAGGCGGTCGTCCTGGACGATGTTGAAGAGCGTGGATGTCGCGCCCGCTTTTTCATCGAAGGCGCCGAAGACCAGCCGTTTGAGGCGGGCATGAACGATGGCGCCGGCGCACATCGGACACGGTTCGAGGGTAACGTAGAGCGTGCAGTCGGTGAGCCGTTTCTCGCCGAGTGTGTCGCAGGCGGCCGTGATAGCGATGATCTCGGCATGGGCCGTCGGGTCGTTCAACTGCTCGACCATGTTGTGCCCACGTCCGATAATCTGGTTGTCCTTCACCACGACCGCTCCGACGGGCACCTCGTCCGCATCGTACGCCCGCTCCGCCTCCCGAAACGCTTTCTGCATCCACTTGCGGTCCGGTTCCATCATTCGATCGAGCGACATCCGAGGCTATAGACAGAGGAGTGGAGGAAAACTGCAGACGCAGAGGGGAGGGCGTCGACCCCACTGGACCGGGGGACACCCTGATTCGGGAATCGCCGGAAACGGCGAAGGGTAGCCGCTTGGTCATTCGCCGGTACTCCGGGCCACGGGAAGCGTCATGCAACGAGGACCGCCGCGCCCGCGCGAGAGCTCCGTTCCGGCGAGCTGGATCGCCAGTTTTTCCGACCCCGGTGTATAATCCGAGTGCTCGTAGTAGGACAGAAAGCTTTCTGCGGTTACAACCCGGTACCCATGTTCGCGAAGGCCTTCGAAGGTACGCCGGTTTCGTTCGTACCCGATGATCGCACCGGGTCCGGCGGCAAACACGTTTGCACCGTCGGTCCACTGTTCTCGTTCCTGCTGCAGGCGGTCGGCACCGCCGCAGTTGATAAACGTGATGTCTCGCTGAAGTAGCTCCTCGAGGGCATGACGGAAGCTGAGCCGCATGTCCGTGACGAACTTTCCTGTCGTGCCGGAGGCGGTCAGATGGACGCAGTAGCCGAAGTCTTCGTTATCGATCACGGGCGGAAACACCACGCATTCGTCGGGCGCGGCGAAGGTAAAGACCGTGTCCAGGTGCATCATCGCGCGGATCTTCGGTAGGTCAACGGCCAGGACGTTTTCGACGGGCGTGGACTCGAAGAGCTCATGCGCAATAGCCATGATCGCGCCAAACGAGGTTCGCTCCGAATGCCCGATGAGAACCGTCTCGGGGGACGCCACGAGGAGGTCGCCGCCCTCGAAGGTGACGCCTTTTGGCAGCTTGATGATGTTGTCTCGGACTTCCTCGAACCGCGCGTGGTGATGCAGCACGACGTGAATGATGATGCTTTCCCGCGTTCGCGCCGACGTGGCGGCGTGGCTCAAGATGATGCGGTCATGCACTACGGCGGCCAGGTCCCGGGTGAACATCAGGTTCGGGACGGGGAGGGTCATCACCGGAAGGTCGCTTTCCCCGGTGAGAGCAAATCGGTGGAGCTCCTCCGGAGAAAGGCGTTTCAGGTCGTCTTCGACGGCCTGCAGATTGGCTTCGGGAAGGGAGCGGCAGAGCCGTTCCACGAAGTCATGGCGCGCGTCTTCCGACTGAAACGCTTCCAGCAGCAGCTCTCCCACCTGTAGGACGGCGTCCGAGCGGCCAACGATCTTCTCGAACACCGCGCACATTAGGAGGTGCTCCTTCTTCGCGTGGCCGACGAACAGGATGTCGTCGAACAGCAGTTCCAGCCGGTTGCTTGGCGAGACCATTTCCATCTCGTGGCCCGGCGTGTGTACGATCACCTGGCGCAACAGATCGGCCTCGGACGTGACACTGAGTGTGCTGGAATCGGAGCGGGGCGGTGTAGCGGCGTCAACAGGCACAGACAGGGGGAGCTAATGAAGAGGTCATTACGGGCCGTCGCCACAAACTATGGATGTGACAGCAGTGGGTGTACGAAGCGTCGGGCAGGTTGCTCCGAAACCGCTTCCAGTACCGGAGGCAGGCTCGTGTTTGGGGCGATCAGTACGTAACGTCGTCAATGACCGACGGAATCACCAGCCGGTGGTGGGACCGTAGGATGGATTCGGGAAGTATCCGCATCGGCACGATCACGGCGTTTCGTTGAAGCCGACCGCGTGCCGGACGGGCCCCGTTCATCCGAAACATCGATCAACGATGCGGACAATGACAAAGGCGAGGAGCACGAGTACGAGAATGTCCAGACCGATGCCGAGGAGGGCAAACACAACGTTCGCGACGGCACCGACGGCGCTCAGTCCAATCAGAACGAGAAGGCCGAGGATGATCCAGCGTAGGAGGGGAGGAAGGTCGGACATGACGGATGCGGTTGGGTTCGGGCAGGTGGAAGAGGACCGCCGTTGCTTCAACCGAAAGACGTACACGTCCGCCCGGTAGGTTACAGCTGTATATCGTGGGGGGGATCTCCGTTCGGGTCGTCCGTGTCGCCTGCGTATCCGACGTCTTCCAGAACGAGGCCCTCCGGCGGCATGGACGGGCCCGCTTCGCGGCGGTCCCGGGTGCTGATAAGCCGCGGCAGGTCATCGGTCGGGCGCTGCTCCCGACCGATCTCCACGAGCGTGCCGACCACGGCACGGACCATCCCGTGGAGAAACCGATTTCCCTCGATTTCGAAACGCCAGAACCCGCGTCGGTCTTCCTCGATCCACCGGGCTTCGGTGAGGGTGCACACGCGGTTCTCCGTATCCGATTGGGTGATGCAGAACGCCCCGAAATGCTGCTCCCCGAGCAAGTCGGGCGCTGCTCGATTCATGCGATCGAAGTCCGGGATGGGGCGAACCAGCGTTCGGGTGAATCGGTCGAGGGCGCAGGGCTGCGTATGGACGTAGTAGTGGTACCGGCGACGCCGAGCGTCGTACCTCGCGTGGAAATCGTCGTGGGTTTGCTCGACGCGGCGAACCGCGATGGCGTCCGGCGTCAGGCCGTTCAGAGAGGCGCGAAGTCGGAATGCATCCGTCCCCTCTGGAAGGTCGACGTGAGCGACTTGTCCCCTTGCGTGCACGCCGGCGTCCGTTCGTCCCGAGCCCGTGACCCGGATGTCGTCAGAAAAGACGGTCATCAGCGCCTCCTCAAGGGCTCCCTGAATCGTTGCGACGTCGGGCTGGATCTGCCAGCCGTGGAACTCCGTTCCGTCGTATTCGATGAGGAGTCGAAAGCGAGGCATGGGGAAACGTGTCCGGTACGAACGAGAGAGCACAAAGCGCAATGCGCATTTATCTTTCCGGTTTCATGGCCAGTGGCAAATCGACCGTGGGCCCGCTCCTGGCAAGGCGGCGCGACATGGCATTTGTGGACCTGGACGACGCTATCGAGGCAGAGGCGGACCGGGGCATCCCCGACATCTTCGCGGTCGAGGGCGAGCTTGGCTTTCGTCAGCGGGAGACGCGTGCGATCTGGGATACGGCGGACCGAGAGGACCTGGTCGTCGCGCTTGGAGGCGGCGCCTTGGTGAGCCCGGAGAACCGCGAGTGGGCGAAGGAGCATGGTCTGGTCGTGACGCTTCAGGTCGATGCCGACACCATCCTCGATCGGGTGGCCGGAGAGGCGGATCACCGGCCCTTGCTGCAGGACGAGAACGGCCGTCCCCTCGAGCGAACGGCCATGCGTCGACGCATCGAGCGCATGCTATCCGAGCGTCGGGCAGCGTACGAACAGGCGCATGCTGTCGTAAAGGCCGACCGCGATCCAGAGGAGGTGGCTACCATTATCGATGAGATCGCCACCGTCTGGTCCCACCGTGGCGACCTCGTGTAGCCCGGGTTCAAGCACCCGTCATCTCCGCGAGACCGGCCGGCCCGACATGCACGTCCCAGCGATCGGGAGTGTATGGGAGGCGCCCTTCTCCATCGTTTCTCGCCTCTCGAATTACCCTCAGCATTTAGCATTCCGCCCTTCGCCCTGCCTCTTTTAGCCGGAGATTACTCCGCGAGAGGCCAGCGACGTAAACCCAGACCCTGCGATGATGATATGGTCTTGTACCGGAATGCCCATCAGGCTGCCCGCGTCGACGAGCTGACGCGTGATACGGACGTCTTCTCGGCTGGGCTCCAGGTTGCCCGACGGGTGGTTGTGTAGACAGATAACCGAAGCAGCGTTGTCGAGAATGGCCTGCTCGAAGACTGCGCGTGGTTCCACAATACTGGCGGCGATCCCCCCTTCGCTGACGGTGTAGTCGTTCAAGATGACGTTTGCCGTGTTGAGGTGAACGACCTTGAAGATTTCCTTCTTGAGGTCGCGCATGAGGGGGCCGTACACGGCGGCCACGTCGCCGGGTGACGTGACCTGGATCCGTTCGCCGGGTTCCTGCGATGCGGCCCGGCGTCCCATTTCGAACCCGGCCATGAGGGTCGACGCCTTCGCCGGGCCGATCCCGGGGACGCGGGTGAGTTCCTTCAGGGGGCGCCGGGATACAGCGCGGAGGGAGCCAAAGGCGTTGAGAACGGCACGACCTAGCTGTACGGCGGACATTGGCCCGTCGCTCGTTCGGGTTCCGGTGCCGAGGAGAAGGGCGAGCAGTTCAGCGTTTGAGAGCACGGAGGGGCCCTGCTTCATCAGTTTCTCGCGGGGACGATCGTCCGGGTCCCATGCATGGATGGGCGTGTACGCCAGCGCGGCGAGCGGCTCGTTCGTCGACGACTCTTCACGCGGAGGGGCCGCGTCGTCCGGATCTGCGGAACGAGGCGCATCGGATGGCGAGGAAGTGTCGGGCATGGAAGAACGGTGGGACGGAACCGGAATTCGGTACGGGATCGAGCGGAGCGGGAGGTCCCGGCTCTTCTGGCGGTACTGGCGCGTCCACGCGGGCGGCAGTGCATGGGCAGCCAGTACATCATGGGCATCCAGTACATACAAGACCCGTGGCGTTCCGATGTCATAACACGCACATCATAACGGCATGAACGGGACTGGCGGCCCGGCTACGATTGGCGGCCCATAAAAAAGCGGCCCAGCCGAATAGCTGGACCGCCGGATACTGCCGAGGCGACGTGTCAGGGGCGGGGCACGCCGGTTACTCCGGCACGAACTCGTTCAGGAAGTGCAGGTTGGTCGGGCTGTTTCGAAGGTGCCTCAGCAGCGCCTGCATGGCGTCGACCGGCGAGCGCGAGTTCAGCGCACGGAAGAGCTTGTTGTGCTTCTGAATCCGTGCCTCGCCGAGGAGTCGCTCCTCATTCCGGGTGCCGCTTTCCCGCAGGTTGATCGCCGGGTAAATGCGCTTGTCCGCCATCTCCCGATCGAGGACGATCTCCGAGTTACCGGTGCCTTTGAACTCCTCGAAGATCACGTCATCCATTCGGCTTCCCGTTTCGATGAGCGCCGTCGCGATGATCGTGAGCGATCCGCCCTCTTCAATATTCCGCGCCGCACCGAAGATCTGTCGCGGTACTTTCAGGGCTTTCGCGTCGAGACCGCCGGAGAGGGTGCGTCCACTCCCGTCAATCGCCAAGTTGAACGTTCGGCCCAGGCGGGTGAGCGAGTCGAGCAGCATCACGACGTCTTTGCCGAGCTCAACGAGACGCTTGGCGTACTCGTGCGCAAGCGTCGACACACGAACGTGATTGTCTTCGCCCCGATCATTGGAGGAGGCGAACACCTGTGCGTTCGTGGTCCGGCGGAAGTCGGTGACCTCTTCCGGGCGTTCGTCAACCAGGAGGGCGACGAGCTCGACGTCTTCATGGTTCTGCGAGATGCCGGCTGCCATTTTCTTCAGCAGAACGGTTTTCCCCGCCCGCGGGGGAGCCACGATGAGAGCGCGCTGTCCCTTGCCGATCGGTGCCACCAGGTCGACCACGCGCATAGAGACATCATCCGCCCCGGTAATCAGGTTGAGCTTTTCCTCCGGGTAAATGATCGACCCGTGATCGAAGTCCTTCTTCTGCGCCCATTCTTTCGGGGGAATGCCCATCACGGTGTCGATCCATCCGACCTGCATGCCACCCTTACGACCGGGTTTTAGCGATCCTTCAATGAGGACGCCATCCCGCAGGTTAAATTTGCGGATGAGCGGCGGCGGCATGAACGGATCATCATCATCCTTGGGAAGATCAGGCCGCATCTCCCGCATAAAGCCGTACTTCTTGTCACCGATGAGTTCGAGGAGCCGGCGAAACGATTTATCTGACATAAGACGGAAAGAAGGTGATTGATCGACTCAGCAGCCGAGGGCGCTGGACCTGCGGACGTGCCATTCGTTCACCACGTATGCATCCCGAGTCAAAATCGAGAGCGGTGTAAACGTGCGGTACATTCCGGGCCGAGACGCCGGCCGCCGATGTGCTACGGGTGTAAGATCGAGAGTGAAGGTCTGCTTGAGACGTCGGATGACCGGCCTTGTCGCCGGCGTGTGTAGATCTGGTCTGCGGACGTCTGACGAGAAACGGGGGGCGGCGTCGCGTCCGTGCGGAAGGCAAACCGGTGCTGTTGCACGGTACATTCTTCCAGCTGCGAACGCCGGAATGACGCGTTGCGTGCGTCGGCTACGTCGGCGGAAAACAGAACAGGCAGCCGGTAAAGCTGTGGGCCGTGCGACCCCGTTCGCGGCGCACCCAATCCTGCCAATACTGCAATCCTGCCAGCACTGTGCAATCCTGCCAGCACTGGTTGCGTGGTCCCATTCGGGTCGCCGATAGAGCGAACACGCGAGGTCGCGGGATGTCCGGTCGGGGCGCGTCAGGCGGATGCAAGGGGCCCTCAGGTACGACGCTTCCCGGGCGTTGCCGCCGGCGACCGGGACAAACATCCCGTAACGGGAAATCCGGTCAACGCGCGACTGCATGCGCGACATATCCCATCCAGGCGCAAGACGATAACACAAGTGCGACGTGTCGTCATCGGGCCCGCGATAGGCCTGAAACGCATATCACCACATCAGGCGACCGCGGATGCGCAGGGGTACAGGCCGATGCGAAAGCACCGGCGAGGGATGAACCTCGGGGGACTCGTTTCCACGAACCACCGGGCGTTGATACGGAGGATACAACGTGGAACGGAGATCGTCAACGCCTGGCCCTGCCGATCTTGGACCGATGCGGAGAGCGTGCGCCGAGACGTGCGGACATGTATCGGCACTGGCGACTGACGATGAGTTACAATGCGCTGGAACGCTACCCTGACAGGATGGTTTCCCGAACGATCTTTTTCGCCGTGCCTTCCGCCCCTGCTTCGACTCCCCTGTGACGTACACCGATCTGCACATTGATGTCCGCGGCCCGGTCGATGGTCCCCCGGTGGTTCTGCTGCACGGCTGGGGGAGCCACGCTCGGAATATGCAGCCTGTGGCGGATGCTCTGTCGGATCGCTACCGAACGCATACGGTCGACCTGCCCGGCCACGGAGAATCCCCGCCTCCGCCGTCTCCGTGGGGGGTCCCAGAGCATGCAGACCTGATTCTGGACTATGTGACGGAGCAGATCGGGCAGGCCGTGACGATCTTCGGCCATTCCAATGGCGGCCGGATCGGTCTTTTCATGGCGGCGACGGACCCATACACAGACGTGGTTGCCCGACTGGTGCTCGTGAGCCCGTCCGGAATGACGCCGGAACGGTCGTGGTCGACCCGGGCGAAAGCGATGCTGGCAAAGGTGCTGAAAGCCCCCATCACCGCACTGCCCTCCCCGATTCGCGAACCCGCGGAGGACTGGCTCCGGCATACCATCGTCTGGCGTGCCCTCGGCTCGTCCGACTACAATCAGGCCTCCGGCGTCATGCGTGAAACGTTCGTCAAGACGGTTACACACACGCTCGACGGCCCCGTGCACCGCATCGATGTCCCCACACTTATCTTCTGGGGAACGGAGGACACGGCAATCACGCGCAGGCAGATCGACGCGCTGGAGCAGGCGCTGTCGGACTGCGGCGTCGTCCCGCTCGAAGGTGCCGGGCATTACGGATACCTCGACGAACCGGCGACGGTAATTTCCGCGACGCGGCATTTTCTGGATAATCCCCAGGCTCGCATCGAGGACGACGAGACGGCCGGTTCTACGGCCGGCTGACCCGGTAGATCGCCGACCGTCTGTTCGCCTCCCTGTCCCTTTCTGTCATCTGGTGCGCATGACCGTCCTGCTGTTCACGCTTGGTTTGCTGGCTACCCTGTTTGCCGGATGGCGCCTGATGCGCCGCGTTCGGTTCTTTCTGCACGTCTTCCAGCTGGAAACCTACAAGCTAGACCGGTTCTCACGGTGGTGTGCCGGTCACGTCACGGACGCGGTGGTGCGTCTCTCCCATGTGGCAGGGGTCGTCATCCTGCTCGCGGCGGCCGCGGGGTTTGCCTTTTTCTCGGCGGTAGGGGTCGCCGCCGGTGCATTTCTGATGTGGACGTTCGCGTTCATTTCGTCGAAACGTTATCGGAGCACGCGGGAGAAAAAACCACTGGCATTCACAGCGCGCATGACGCGGCTGGCCGTCCCGTCGGCGCTCGTGGCCGTAATTCCCGTTGCGCTCGGCGCATGGCTCGGTGCGACGACCGGTGACTGGTCGGGTACGTTCTGGTACTTGCTCGGTCTGTTCGTCGCAGACCTCGGCGCGCCCCTCTGGGTTGCCGCCGGAGCCGGAATGATGACGCCGGTCGAACGGACCATCCAGGAAGGCTACAAGAGACAGGCACGCTCCACCCTGGAGCAGCGCTCGGACCTCCACGTTGTGGGTATCACGGGGTCGTATGGCAAGACGAGCACCAAGTTTATTCTGGCGGAACTGCTCCGGCAGAAGTTCAACGTGCTGGCCACGCCGAGCTCCTACAACACGCCGATGGGGATCTGCATCGTCGTTAATAACAAGCTGCGGCCGGAGCATCAGGTTCTCGTGCTCGAGTACGGCATTCGATATCCGGGCGACATCTCCGAGTTGACCGACATCGCCCGGCCGGACACGTCGGTCGTGACGACCATCGGGATCGCACATCTGGAGACGATGGGTTCCCAGGATGCCATCGCGCGGGAAAAAGGGACGCTGGTGGAGCATACGGTTCCAGGCGGTCCGGCGGTGCTGAATCTGGACGATCCCCGCGTGGAGGCGATGCGGGAACGAGCCGACGGCCCGATCTGGGGGATCAGCCTGGAGGACCATCCGGATGCCAAGATCACCGCATCCGGCATCACATACGACACGAAGGGGACACGTTTTACGGTGCAGGATGATACCGGCACCGAGGCGGAGTTTCAGACGAAGCTTCTCGGGCGGCACAACGTGGTCAACATCCTTCTGGCCGTTGCGGTCGGGCGGTCCATGGGGCTACGGCTGCGGGCGATGGCCCACGCAATCCGCCGGGTCGAACCCGTCGAGCATCGCCTTCAGTTACGGCAGGAGGGCGCGATCACCGTGATCGACGACGCGTTCAACTCCAATCCCGTGGGCGCGCGGAACGCCGTCGAGATCCTTGGGCGGATGAATGAAGGGCGACGCGTGATCGTGACGCCGGGGATGGTCGAGCTGGGCGAACGCCAGTGGGGAGAGAACAAGCAGCTTGGAATACACATCGCCAACAACGATCTCGATCTGGCCGTACTGGTTGGTCCCGATCAGACCGAACCGATCCGCGAAGGGCTGCGCGAGTCTGGTTACCCTGAAAACCAGACCAAAGTGTTCTCCTCGCTCTTCGACGCGCAGGCGTTTCTGCAGACCTACCTCCGCGACGGGGATATCGTGCTTTACGAAAATGACCTCCCTGACCAGCTGGAGGAGTAGGGGGGGAGGTTCAAGGTTCAAGGTTCAAGGTTCAGGGTTCAGGGTTCAAGGTTCAGGGTTCACGGCGGCCCCAAAGCGTTCGCCGACGAGAACCTACCTGCCCTCCGACCGCCCCACCCTCACGCATACAAACATACAGACCTCCAGACCTTCACACTTTCATACTTTCACACCTAAACACCCGTACATGCTCGACCACGAACGCCGTCTCTGGACGTCCGGATATCAATTTGTTGCAGGCCTTGACGAAGCGGGGCGTGGCTGCCTCGCGGGACCGGTTGTCGCCGCCGCTGTGATTTTACCGCGTGATGTTGAAATCCCCGCTATTCAGGACAGTAAGTCGCTCTCCGAAAGCAAGCGAAACGACGCCCGGAAGCAAATCGAAAACCAGGCACTGTCGGTGGAGGTGGGCATCTGTTCGCCGGAAGAGATTGATGAGATCAACATTCTGCATGCAGCCCTCGAAGCGATGCGACGAGCGACGAACAATCTTTCCCCGTCGGCGGAGTACCTCCTCGTGGACGGCAATCGATGGATTGAAAACTCCAGCTGGCCGTACGAGACCGTTGTGAAGGGTGATGCGACCAGTCAGTCGATCGCGGCTGCGTCCATTATCGCGAAGACGGAGCGGGACCGGATGATGCGAACGCTCGCCTCCGAGCACCCGGAGTACGGATGGGAATCTAACGTCGGCTACCCGACGGCGCAGCATTACGACGCCATCGAGAAACACGGCGTCACGTCCTTTCACCGCCAGAGCTTCAAGCTACAACGCTCGGCCTGACGGCGCCGTGCGTGCAACGGTCCGTACCGCCCCATCGTATATGTCCGCGCGCCGTTCGACCATTCAATGCCAGCGATATGCCGTCCCTTCCCGACATGATCGACGACGCCTGGTCGCGCGTACGACGCGAACAGGAGGGTCCCGTTCTGGAATCGCACGTGTCCGGCACATTCGCCCGGGTGATGTCGTACGTCGAGATTGCTTCAGCGCTTGTCATCGTGTTGTTCGGCGTTCTATTCGATGTCGAGTTTGTCGGATCTCCGTTCTATCTGGCAGGCGCTGCGGCAGGAGTATTGATCGCCTACGTCGTGCTGTGGGACCGCTACACCGCGGCGCGAGCCACGCAGGCACGGGCCGGACAGCGTCTGCTCCGCCTCGATGCTGAGGGGGTCACCCTGTACCCGTCCGAGGAAGTCGACCGCAAGTCGACGGTCCGGATCCCGTGGGAGTGGGTGCGCGGTGTTCGAGCGCTGGATGTGCCACAGCAGCGAGGTGCAAGCAGCCGATACGACCTCTACTGCGGGTTCGACATCCTGGCGCCCGACATGACCGAGGCGCTCGCATGGGAGCGATTCGATGAGGTGTTTTTCGTGGACGACCTGGAGGCGGAGTCAGAGACGCCGCTGCCGGATCTCCCGGCCTACGCATTGTCCGTTCTGGTCAATGTTGATTCCACCCAGCGATGGACACTCAACGGCGAGTCCCTTCCCCTTGAAAGCGGGAATCTCTACGAACAGGTGCCGGCTCTCTTTCGGCGTTTCGACGAGACGTACGGGCCCAGCGGTGCCGTACGGAGGCTGACCGGGCGATGGTGGGTGCCCCCGGAGCGCGCCGCCCACACACCGAGCGACTACATGGACGACCGTCGACGCACGTTCGACGGGGACGATCCGTGGAAGTACGTGAACGCCGCACGGTACCCGTTCGATGAAATCGCGGAAGACGAACTGGTCGGTGCTGCACGCGAGGCAAACCAGGACGCCGAGGTGCTTGCGCGTCCGTCCCGCACGTCCGAAGATGCCGAACGCCCGCCAAAGGGAGGCTCCTCGATGCAGTTCGACGATCCGCCGGACGGCCACAGGAACGCGCCGGGACGCGATGTTCGGGGTCCGGCAGACACAAAGTGATGCAGTGCCGGGCCTGCGGCGTACCGGGTCTCCGAGCGGCGTAGATAAATACCCTCCTCGGAGTCGCGGGGGCAATCTCGGCAGGTGGATCACCGGCTCGCAGCCGTCCATCCGCCATCGACAATGAGCGAGTGGCCGATGACATACGAGGCCGCCTCTGAAGCGAGCCACAGGGCCGCCTGCGCGGCTTCCCTCGGCCGCCCAACCCGTCCCGTCGCACTGTTGCTGCCGTACATCTTCCGGACCGCCTCGCGGGATTCGCCCTCGGCCGGTCCGCCCGGGGCCGTTGCGACGTCGATCGCTTTCTCGAGCATCGGGGTGTCGAAAGATCCGGGCACCAGCGCGTTGATCCGGATGCCTTGCGATGCATATTCCTGGGCGGCCGACTTGGTCAGAGCCAGCACACCGGCCTTGCAGGC
>NZ_DAXETW010000002.1:0-13486 GCF_051155795.1 Longibacter sp. | reverse complement strand
TGACCAGCGGGCCCACTGCAGCGCGACGCCAAGCGGAAGGTCCTCCCCGAGCCCGAGCGCCCGGCCTGGGAAGTAGCCGCACAGATGCGCTAGCGCCGGCATCCCTGCGTACCACAGGGCGGCGTACCCGTAGCGCTGTGGGAACGGCCAGTAGCCCCAGTAGGCATTCGGCGAAGCGATCGCAACGAGGGCGTCCAGTAGCCCGGCGTTCGGCGCAAGACCGACCGCACATCCGCCATAACTATGTCCCAGGACGACGCGCCCGGCCTTCGGGAAACGGTCCGACGACCACTCGATCACGCCGCCAAGGTCCTCGACCGCCCAATCGACCATCGACGCCTCAAACCCGCGGAGCGAGTCCGGCCGGCTCCCACCCGTGCCCCGGTAGTCGAACGTGATCACCGCGAAGCCCCGTTGACCGAGGTGCTCCGCCATGCGACGGTACAGGCTGCGCCGAACGCCGGTCGCCGGGGCGACGACGAGGACGGTGTCGGGCCGATCGGGTCCGAAGCAGGACGCAGAAAGCAGAAATCCGTCGCAGGCGGGAATCGTCAACGTCCGGGATTGAGCAGAATCCGTCATCGCGTCGATGGCGACAGGGAAAAATAAACGCCCACTCTTGGAGACTCCGGTTCCATATCGCGTATCTCATCTTGAGAATGGTCGGAAGGGGGACCTCGTTCAGCGTCGTTTGCCTGCGCCTCATCGGCAATTATCGTTTCACGCCTCTCGCGCGCAGTCAAGAAGGTGCACGGGATGCCTTGCTTCGTGGGGTTACAATCACCCGTGGAATTGCAGTTCCACCCGAGCGGCGGTCCGTCAGTAGCCGGGTGCACGGACCCTCGAACGGTCCTCGGCCAACCGGACATGGATCGAACCCTTCGGGGGGTCGTTAGACGCATTGCTGTACACCAACGAGGTCACGAAACGAATCGCCGACACCGCGGCACCGCCATGGCTGGACACAATAAATGGTCGAAGATCAAGCGCCAGAAGGCGAAAGAGGACAAGAAGAAGTCGAAGATCTGGGCCCGCCTCTCCCGGGAAATTGCGACGGCAGCGCGTGAGGGTGGCGGCGACCCGGACATGAACGCCACACTCGCGCAGGCAATCGAGCGTGCCGAGGCCGAAAACATGGCCAAGGACACGATCGAGCGGGCCATCAAACGCGGCACCGGCGAGCTCGAAGGGCAGGACTACGAACCGGCGTCGTACGAGGGCTACGCGCCCCATGGCGTCGCCGTGTTCATCGAAGCGATGACGGACAATACGAACCGTACGGTCGCTGACCTGCGCCATCTCTTTAAAAAATACGACGGCAACCTCGGCAAAGACGGCTCTGTCGGGTACCTTTTCGAGCAGAAAGGACAGTTTGAGATCCCGGTCGCCGCGACGGATGAACTCGAGCTGTTCGAGCTCGTGGTGGAAGCCGGTGCCCAGGACCTGAAGACGGAAGGCGACGTTTTCGTCGTGACCTCGTCCGTCGACGCGTTCAGCAATGTGGAGAATGCGCTCGATGGCGCGGGCATCGAAACAGAAAGCGCCGACCTGGTACGCATCCCCACCACAACGATCGCCCTCGACGAAAGCCAGACGGAGACGGTCCGCAGCCTGATCGAAGACATCGAAGACCACGACGACATCGATGCCGTCTACTCAACGCTCGAAGTGAACGGCGAAGCTCTCGCCCTGGACTCGGATGAGTGACTCGTGGATTGTTTGTGGTTCGTTGTGAAAATTATTCACGACCGGTGCCGGCAGACTCATGGAAGACGCAGGCGCTCCCCTCTGCTCCCGGCGCTGAACGCTGAACCTTGAACCCTGAACTCTGAACGAGTATATGACCATCCTCGGCATCGACCCCGGCTCGCGCGTCACCGGCTATGGCATCATCGACGCCGGCTCCGGGGACGAGACGCCGGTGACGTTCGGGACCCTTCGGCTCGACACGGCCGACAGCCACCCCGACCGCCTCAAGGAGATCTTCGACGTGCTGTCTGATCTCATCTCCACGTACGAGCCCGGCGCCCTTGCCATCGAAATGCCGGTATACGGCAAAAACCCGCAGTCGATGCTGAAGCTCGGGCGTGCACAGGCATCCGCCATGCTTGCCGGCCTGCACCAGGATCTGTCCGTCGCGCAGTACACACCCAAGGAGATCAAGAAGTCCGTCACGGGGAACGGGAACGCGTCCAAGAAGCAGGTTCAGTATATGGTCCGCTCCATCCTGAACCTCGAGGAAGACGCGAGCGGCTTCACGCATGACGCCGCCGATGCCCTCGCCGTCGCGCTCTGCCACTCCAATCGGGGCGCACATGGCGAAGCCCAGTCGTACACCGGCTGGGCAAGCTTCGTCGCGAACAATCCGGACCGCATCTCGGAGTGATCGGGCCCGCTGCTACCGCTTCTTCTCTTTTGTTTTCATCTTGAGGACCTCTTTCACCTCCTCCTCATCCAGCTGTCCGTCGCTCAGACGGACGACGAGATCGGTCACCTGCTCGTTTTTGGTGGGCATGGACTTCCACTCCGGATGCGCCTGTTCGACCAGGCTCACGAGAATCCGCAGGTAAGGATACCGCTCCTCCGCCGTGTCCAGCGAGGCAATCGATCGAGAAAAGAGTTCGGCGTTGCGGCCCACCTGGCGGTCGACCATGACGTTGTCGTAGCGCATCAAACAGCAGGAGATAGGGAGAAATCGAAACGAGGGGCCGTCGCCCGGATGCGCGCGAGCGTTCACCCGGGAAACCTCGGCGAAGGAGCGTGCATTCTGACGTCGATCGAACCGGCATCGGCCCTCTCCGAAACACGAGGATATGGTACGTGAGCGCCGGCTCGGTGTTGCCCGCCCCCACCGGTTCGTCCGAACTCCATGCCAACTCGCCCCGTACATGGCAGCAGTTGTCATCAAAGCATCAGACCCATGAGCACGGAATCCAGCGCCCATTCCAGTCCCTACCGGTTGGAGCTGCTTCCCCGCATTCCCGCCTTCCACCGCGATGCACTTCGGGAGCGTGACCTGGAAAAGGGCCAACTCGTCTACTACGGGCCGCATCCAGTCTATTACGGGATCGGTGAGATCAAACGTGTGAACGGCTCGGATATCGCCGTGGACTTCCGGGGTACGGGCGAGTTTAACGTCCACGAAGAGATTATGGATCAGCGATACCTCATCAAGATTCCGCAGGAGAAACTGGCGAAGCTGTAGCACACTGCCCGAAGAATACGTCTTCCCCGTATGTCGTCGGAATCTTTTACCAGACGGTCGTCAACGCACCAACGGTCGTGTCACCCTGTTCTCCCCTTCCGCTCCTGCTTTTCCCGGCTCGGTATGTCCGGACGGCCCGCGCGTCTGCGCATCTCTACATGAAAAGGGGGTCCAGCGAAAGCGTGCGAGACCGCCTGCCTCTCATTTCCCCGTCCTGAACCGGTGCGCTCGTGATCTGGACCGTCCGCTCTTCTATCCGACTTCTCCTTGCCACGACCGCCCTACTCGCGGCGACAGCATGTCCGTCTCAAGCACAGGATGAACGCATTCGTACGACCACGACCCTTTCGAAGGCCGGCGTGACCCAGATCGTGAAGGCCGAAACGGTTGACGCAGAGGGCATCGTCGGAATGCTAAATGAAGGGCTCTTCGCGCTGGAATGTGCCGTCCCGACGAAAATGCGCGCCGTCGTGATGTTCATCACCGAAGACGACGTCATCTCCGTTGACAGCCAGGCCATGGAGATGAAACCGGGCGAGCACTCCGCGCAGGACGTCATGCCGGGAGAAAACGTATCCGACGCCTGGCACGAGGTTACCGCAAACACGACGTACGGCCCGGAGCCGGCACGAACGCTCATACTGAACGAACCACAGACGTCCACGGACGAGATGGTTGACGCCATGCGCGACGAAATGGAGATCAGCGACGGCCGCATCGGACTCGTCATGTTTCTCACGCAGGCCTCGTCCGAGAACCCGGGCATGTGGGGAGACCGCGGCCTTCAGATCATCCCGCTGGGGATCGCCTTTTCGCCGACCGACTAAACGTCGCGTACAGCGTATCACCTGAATGCAGGGAAGCGGCGCCGGACGAGGTTCGGCACTCTTCCCCGTTTTCGTTGCCGGCGACGTTGGCGCGATCTCGACCCCGTTGCCCGGGCCCCATACGCCTTATTGGTTCGGAATGCGACCGCGGACAACAATTGCCAGATTTTGAATGCGCCGCTTCCGCTTGCTTTCTCTCCGCGGGCGTTCGTAACATGACCGTGAGCGCGTGCGTTTCGGTCATGTACAGCGTGAAACCGATGCCGGCCGAGATATCTGCCGCCACCATCCCCGCTTCACGCCGCCGACCGTGGCCGTCGTGCTCCGGCATGGCCGTTTCGCCCCCTTTTTTACGCATCTCGACTTTCATGGCCCACCTGCAGGTTTCCAACGTCACGAAACGCTACGGCTCCACGACGGCGGTGGACGATGTGTCGTTCGCAGCCGAACCCGGGCGAATCCTCGGCCTGCTCGGTCCCAACGGCGCGGGCAAGACGTCGACCATTCGCATGATTACGTACATCACCGCGCCCGACGCCGGGAAAATCACCTATGACGGACGCGAGGTCGGCGAGTGGAGCCAGCAGCGAATGGGCTATCTCCCCGAAGAACGTGGCCTGTATAAGCAGCTCCGGGTAGGGGAACAGCTCATCTATCTGGGCATGCTGAAGGGGATGTCGAAAAGCCACGCGGCCGAGCGGATGGAATACTGGCTCGACCGGTTCGACGCGTCGGGCTGGACGTCAAAAAAGACGGAGGAGCTGTCCAAGGGCATGCAGCAGAAAGTGCAGTTCATCGCCACGCTCTTGCACGACCCGTCGCTGCTCATTCTCGACGAACCGTTTAGCGGTCTCGACCCCATCAACTCCGACCTGCTGCGCGACATTATCCTCGAGCTCCGCCGCGACGATCGCACCATCCTCTTCGCCTCCCACCGTATGGAGCAAGTCGAACAGCTGTGCGATGATATTTGCCTGATGGCGCGCGGCGATATCGTGCTGAGCGGCAAGCTCCAGGACGTGAAGCGGCAGTTCGGGGAAAACACCGTGGTCGTTGAGTTCGACGGGTCGGACGACTTCGTGGACGACCTCCTGAGCCGGGAGGCGGTTCGCGTCATCACCCGGAGTGCCCATCGCGCAGAGCTCACGCTGGTCAACGACACGCCGGCTCGCGATGTGCTGGATGCCGCGCTCGGTGACGTCGACGAGCTGTACCGCTTCGAACGCACGACGCCTCCGCTGAGCGAGATCTTCGTCGAGGTCGTCGGCGAACAGGAAGTCCGCCGCATGCAGGAGGAAGCCGTTGAGGCCTGAGCCGCACCGTCCTCCTCCGTCCCTGCCCTCTCTCCCGACCGAGCCCTCCCTTCTGCCGATGAAGAAGATCTTTCTGATCCTCCAGAGTGAATTCTGGCGCCGCGCCCGTTCCACAGCCTTCATTCTGGCGACACTGCTCGTTCCGGTCTTTCTCGTCATCATTTCCATCCTTCCCACCGTGCTCGTTTACCTGGGCGAGCAGCAGAGTGATCAGCAGACCATCGCCGTCGTGGACGAAACGCAACGGCTCTTGACGCCCCTGCAGGAGGAAGCCGCCGACGGGACGCGCTACCAGTTCGTCGACGCCGATGCCCCATCCGATTCGCTGCGGCAGCGCGTTCTTCGCGGCGAGCTGGACGCCTACCTGTCCCTGCCCGCCGGGCTGTTGGACGGGGAGGGAACACCGTCCTACTTCAGCACGGAAAGCGGGGGAATGACCGGGCAGGCCCGCCTCGAGAACCTCGTCGAGCGAACCGTCCGCAACCTCCGACTCGCCGAGCGCAACGTACCCGACGAGGTGCAGCGTATCATGAATGCAGACCTCGACATCGTGGGTCACACCATCACCGAAGAGGGTACCGAACAGCAGAGCGTATTCAGCGGATTACTCAGCCTGATGATGGCACTGGCCGTCTACATGGCCGTCTTCGTGTACGGGCAGTACGTGATGCAGGGCGTCATCGAGGAGAAAAGCAATCGCGTCGTGGAGATCGTCGTCTCCTCCGTCAAGCCGTTCGAACTGCTGATGGGGAAGGTGCTCGGCATCGGGAGTCTGGGCCTGATGCAGATGATCGTCTGGGTCGTCCTTGCCGGCGCGGGGCTGACCTTCGGCGGGACGATCATCGCCCTGTTCGTCGACCCGGCCGACCTTGGCGTCGCTCCGGACGCATCCAGCGAAGCCATCATGCAGGCAGCGGGTGTGACGCTGCCAACGATCCCCGTGAGCGTCGTGGTCTGGTTCATCCTCTTCTTTCTCGGCGGCTATCTGCTCTACGCCAGCCTGTTTGCCGCCGTCGGCTCAGCCGTCGAACAGCAGCAGGACGCGCAGAACCTGCTATACGTCATCCTCCTGCCGCTCATCATCCCGATTGTGGCCTCTACCTACGTGCTGCAGCTTCCGAATAGCATGATCTCGACGGTCCTGTCGTACGTGCCATTCTTTTCCCCGGTACTGATGCCCGTCCGTATGTCGGCCACCACGGTCCCGACCTGGGAGGTCCTCATCTCCTACGCCCTCCTGATCGCGGGCTTCCTGGTCATGATCTGGATCGCCAGCCGAATCTATCGCGTCGGCATCTTTATGTACGGAAAAGCCGCCAGCCTCTCCGAACTCGCCCGCTGGGCCACGAAGCAACACTGATCGGGCGTTGGTTCGTTGGGGCGTTGGTTCGTTGGGGCGTTCGTTCGTTGGGGCGTTGGTTCGTTGGAGCGTTGCTTCGTTGGAGCGTTGCTTCGTTGGAGCGTTCGGGCGTTCGAGCGTTGAGACGGTCGGGGTGGGGTATGCGTGGAGGGATTGCGCATTGGGGAGTTCAGATGGTTGGCTCCGGTCGTGTTCATCGTGGACATCGAACGGAGAGGGAAAATCCAACGCGTTCTGTCCGGAGCTCCCGGACCCGACCGGTTCACCTGTCGTGTTCGGACACTCGCTGTGAAACGAGCGGAATGCATCGGATCCGTACCGCGCTCTGACCCTGTGTAATCACCCGAACACATGAACACCTGACCACGGAAATACGTCTCGGATTGATAATTGGGATTTCCGATCGGGGATCGCGGATGCGCCGGTGCCCCCTTCCCTCTGCCCCTTCTCCCGCTCCCCCTTTCTCCCTCTCCACACAAGACCGCTTTTCACAAGGGATTTCCCGGTCTGGCGGGGTCAGGGCGTTGTGTCTCCGATCTTTTCGGGGCGGCGCGCATTCCAATGATCTGCCGTTTCGGCATGCACCGACGCCCGTAGATTCGCAGTTCGGGTCCCGGCATGCTGCGGTCGGTGACGACCGAGCCTTCGGCGTTCATCGCCCGACCCTCGTCCAGATTCTCTCTGTCCCGCATTTATGGAAACAAAGATTAAGCAGGCCACGCCGGTCGAATACGAGTTTGAGATCCACGCCACTGCCGAAGAGCTGGAGCCGAAGCTGAAGGAGGCCCTGCAGGCCCAGCGGTCCCAGATGGATATCAAGGGATTCCGCAAGGGCAAGGTGCCGATGGACCTGGTGAAGCAGATGCACGGGAAGGCCATCGGTTATCGCCTGGCGGAGAGCTACGTGCAGGAAGCGTTTCAGAACGAAGTCGAGGGGAACGACGACATCGAACCCGTCGGCCAGCCGATGCTGACTGAACTTGACTACGAGCTCGACGGCGACCTGAACGCCACGATTCGCTTCGGCGTTCAGCCCGACGTTGAACTGGCTGACCTCTCCGGCGAGGAGCTGTCGATGCTGGCCCACGAGGTCACGGAGGAGGACGTCGACAAAGAAGTGCAGCGCCTCCGCCAGCAGCGGGCGGACCTGATGCCGCTGGACGACGAGGCCGCCGACGAGGAAGACTTCGTTGACATCGACCTTCAACGCATCGATGCCGAAACGGATACGCCGATCATCGGCGACAAAGAGGAGGGCATGACGTTCTTCCTCGACGATGATCGCCTGCGGGACGAACTTCGCGAGGCGATCACCGGGAAGAAAGCAGGAGACACGTTTCGCGTGGAGCTGCCGCCGGGGGCGCCTCCGGAGGCCGGCCCCGACGCGCCGACAGAAACGCGCCTCTACGAGGTGAGCGTGAACGACGTGAAGCGCCGCGACATGCCGGAGCTCGACGATGCCTTCGTGGAGGACATCACTGAGGGGGAATTCGACAACGTCGACGCCTTCCTCGACGAGATCCGTGAGCGCCTCAAGGAGGCCTGGGACGACCGCTCCCGCGAAATGGTGCAGGGCGACATCGTCGACCGCATGCTGGAGCTCCATCCGATCCCGGTTCCGGAATCGGTCGTCGAGATGTATCTCGACTCGTTCGAGAACCAGGTCAAACAGCAAAACGACGGCGAGCTGCCGGACGACTTCGACGAAGAAGCCTTCCGCCAGCAGAACCGCGACGACGCCGAGCGGCAGGCTCGCTGGATGTTCGTCCGTGATGCCGTGATCGACCATGCAGACCTCGAGGTGACCGACGAGGATCTACAATCCTTTTACCAGGATCAGGCCGATGATGAAGCCGGACTGACGGTCGAACAGCTGGAGCAGTTCTACAGCCAGATGCCGCAGATGCAGGAGCGAGCCAATCAGCAAATCCTCAGTGACAAGGTGTACGACTACCTGATCGAGGCCTTCGACGTCCAGCGAAAGTCGCTCGACGAGTTTGAGGACGAGCTGAAAGAGAAGCACGAGCAGCGCCAGGCCCTCGCCGGCGGCGCCCCGGCCGGGCATGGGCACGCTCACGACCACGATCACGCGCACTGATCCATTCCGATGTGTCCACCCGCCCCGAGCACGTGATGGGCTCAACCGCTTCGGCGGAGGGCGGGCGAGGCATCCGGACGCACCGATCCGTACGGCGGGAGTAACGCCCCTGCAATGCACCCATCACGCGACGAATCCGGAGGAACCATCGTGTTTGCCCTCAGGTTCGTCTTCACCGAACTTCACCCTTGAGGAATGAGAAAGCCGCCATGGTCGAGGACTTTATCAAATTCAGTAAGAGCCTGACCTCTCTCCCGAGCAGTATCTACAAAGGCGGACTGGGCGACCAGCCCATGTCCGGCCTCGTCCCGATGGTCGTCGAGCAGACGACTCGCGGCGAGCGGTCGTACGACATCTTCAGCCGACTGCTGAAGGAACGGATCGTCTTTATCGGCACGCCGATCAACGACCAGATTGCGAACCTTACGGTTGCGCAGCTGCTCTACCTGGAGAGCGACGACTCCGAGCGCGACATCAACCTGTACATTAACTCACCCGGCGGCGTGATTTACAGCGGCCTGGGCGTGTACGACACCATGCAGTACGTCAGCTCGCCGGTGGCCACGATCTGCGTCGGCCTCGCGGCCTCGATGGGATCGGTGCTCCTCGCGGCCGGACAAGACGGTAGCCGTGCCGCCCTCCCGAACTCGCGCGTCATGATTCACCAGCCTCTCGGTGGCGCCGAGGGACAGGCATCGGATATCGAGATTCAGGCCAAGGAAATCATGTGGCTGAAATCGCGCCTCTATGACATCCTTGCCCATCACACAAACAAGGATGTCGACCGGATCGAAAAGGATGCCGATCGTAATTACTGGATGAGCGCGGAAGAAGCAGCCGACTACGGCGTTGTTGACAACGTCCTCAATCCCGGCAACCTGAAGAACATCACGTCCAACGGAAGCCCGGACGACGAGTAAGGCTACCACCCTCGACGCGCGGCAAATCGAAACGAAAACGGCGACACTCCACAAGAGGAGCGTCGCCGTTTTTCTGTTGCGTACGTTCGAGCTGTATACAAAAAAATGAGGCACTGGCCCGGGGGGAGGGAGGAGGAAGGCCAGCGCCTCGAAAGGCTCGTCGTAATGTGTACCGCGTACGGGATTCGAACCCGTGTTACCGGCGTGAGAGGCCAGCGTCCTAGACCCCTAGACGAACGCGGCAGATTAAGTCGTTCGAGCACGGGAATGCGTCCCGATTTCGCACTTGATGATATATTGGAGGGGTATGCAGGTTTCCCGTTCACACAGTTTCCAACATGCTTGCGAACCTGTTTCCTGGCTCGATTTCGCGTCACGTTAGAAACACATTGTTTCCGGTGGCGTGCACTCAAGCGGTCTGATTCAGGGTTACTAACCTGTATTTAGACCTCGACGCGCGATCGCCTCCCTTTGAATGGATCCTTGCAATATGTATTTACCTCTGCGAAAACCTCGCCATCAGATGCTGCTGGCAGGTGTCCTCGTCATCGCCCTCTTCACCTGGGCCGGATGTGGCAACGGCTCGTCGAGCACCGATGAGGCGGCCGAAGAGGATAGCGGCCCCGCTTACACCATCGGGGAGGAGATTTCCGACACGACGATCGCGGTCATCCTCGAGTCCGAGTATGGAACGGACACCGTGCAAACCTCGCGCTTCATGAGCCACACGCGGATGGCGACGCAGAGCGTTCCGCCACAGCGCCGCGCCATGATCAGCGACTCGCTCGTGCACTCCAGCGTCCTCGACCAGCTGATCACGCAGCACGTGGTCACCGGCGCTGCGAAGGCCGCCGGCAACAGCGCCGACTCCGCCGCTGTCGAGCAACGGTTCCAATCCACCATGCAGCGCTTCACCGACGAGGATGGAAACGTCGACGAAGAGGCGTTCGACAACGCATTGGCGTCGGACAACCTCTCGCGGGACCGCCTCCGGGACATGATCGCCACCCAACTCGTGATGCAGGAACAGCGCCAGCAGATCATGGAAGATGCCGGCCCGCCCTCGCAGGACAGCATTCAGGCGGTCAGCGAGCGCAATCGCCGCTTCCAGGCGCAACACATCCTCATCCAGGTAAGCGATACGGCCGCGGAGGCCACGGTCGACTCGGCCCGGCAGGTCGCCGAGGCACTCATCGACAGCGTAGAGTCGGGCGTCTCGTTTGACTCCCTCGCCATGCGCAATAGCGACGGCCCCTCCGCAAGCGATGGCGGCCGTCTGCCACCCGCCTCGCGTCAGCGTCTCGCCACGCCCTTCGCCGACGCGGCCCTCGCTCTCGAGGACTCCACGGACGTCACGGAGGAACCCGTCCGCACGCAGTTCGGCTTTCACGTGATTCGCCTTCTCGACCGGGGCGAGCCGGCCGATACGTCGCGCGTCCGCCAGGCGCTTACGCAGCAGAAGCAGCGCCAGGCCTTCCAGGATGAAGTCGAGACCCTTCGCGCCGAGTCGGACCTCGTGGTCCGCATCAACCCGTCGGTCGTCAAAGCCGATCCGGCGCAGTCCGAGTAGTTGAAACGCACGGACTGCAATACGCGGCGCCGCTTCCCCCGTGGAGGCGGCGCCTTTTATGTCGAAGCGATTCGTTCCTCATGCGTCGTCCGGCGTGGCCCGTCTCCCATGTCGCCACATGAACGGAATGCGGTCACGCGTCCACCCGGATCATTTCGACATGCGGAATGCCCACCTCGTCAAATCGGTGCCCCGTGGATTCGAAGCCAAAGGACGCGTAAAAGGCTTCGAGATGCGACTGTGCATGCAGAATGAAGGTAACGTACCCGGCGGACGAGGCATCATCGATCGTGGCCTGCACCATCGCGCGACCGATGCCGCGCCCGCGTTCAGCTTGCAGAACGGCAAACCGCTCGAGCTTCGCCATCACTCGACCCTCGTGCGTAACCTCCCGCCATCGTGCCGTAGCCACGATGTCGTCTCCGAGCGCGCCAATCAGATGGCGGCTGTCAGAATCGAATGCATCCCACTCCTCATCCGGCGGACAGTCTTGCTCTTCGACGAAGACCGCCCGCCGGACGGCCCGGGCGTCGGCCCATTCTTCGTCTGTCGACACGAGTGAGATTTGCAGGTCAGACATGCTGTTGCCGCGGTAGAGAGCGGGCTGAATGCGGGCGTGGGCACATGCGGAGGCAGAGTAAAACACACCTACTTAAACGCCGGCCGAGGCCTCTTCTCTCCGGCCGGGGGCGCCAACCCGTGCTGCGTCTGCCGTCGACTCCGTTCTTCGCGTCAACTTCGCATTGATATTACGCCGCTATATAGAACTGGTCTAAATTACTTTGTATACTCGACCTGTGGTTGAAGCGAGGAGGCGTTGGTCGTGCCGTTCAGGCGTATCCATGTGATCGTTCGTTCCCCTCCGTCGTTTCGGTCCCCCATCTTGGTTTTCGATCCGGAGCAGCCCACTCGTTGTGCTGCTACCGTCGATTTGCCGGCCTCATGCGATCGGGTCTCTGGAGCAGGCACCGCGCGCACGGACCGGCCCTGACAGGCGTCTCTTCGACCGAAGGGGCGCCTGTTTTTTTTGTTCAGGGTTCAGAGTTCAACCTTCAGAGTTGGTGTCGACCGCGACTTCTCTGCGCAGATCGTCGAGGTACTCCCGCATGACGTCGGCACGACGTTCGGCCTCCTCGCGACCGGCCCGGGTTTGCATTGTCTCCGGAAGGCCGAGAAGCTTTTCGTAGAAGTGGTCGATCGTGTAGGATGCGTCATCCGGTGGCCGGTTCTCGCAGAATGGGTCGTCCGTGTGATACAGGCGGTTTCCGAGCGCCCCGCCGACCATCATGCACCGGGCGATCCCGATGGCGCCGAGCGCGTCGAGACGATCGGCATCCTGAACGACCTTCGCCTCCATCGTGTCAGGTGGAATCCCGGCCGAGTAGCTGTGCGCTTCGATGGCGTGACGGATTCCGTCGTGCGTCTCCGCCGGGTACTCGATCCGATCCAGAAACTGCACCGCCATGTCTGCCGCCCGCTGCGACGCCTGCCCGCGACGCGGGTCGTCTTTCTCGAGAACCACGCAGTCATGAAGCCAGGCAGCAGGCACCACCACGTCGAGATCGGCCCCCTCCTCCTCGGCCAGCCGACGCGCGCTCTGCACCACGCGGAGGATATGCGCCCGGTCGTGCGCGGCATCGGCTTCTGCCATCCGGTCGTCGAGAAATGCAGCGAAGTGCTCGGTCCAAGAAGTGTGCATGGGGTGTGGGGAATGATGAATGGGATGACCTTGATGACACACGATGCCGGAAGGGCGCATCGCGAAGCAACCGGACAAGACGAATCGGTGGTTTACATCAGCAACAGCAGAAGCTGGGCGAAGAGGATCTTGGCTATCGTCGCCATCGGAAAGGTCGTCGCGTAGCCTAGGTTTGGCAGATCGCTGCCGGTCTGCTGAATCGCATAGCTCAGCACCGCCGGCTGGGTGTGGATACCGGCAAGCATACCCACCATGAGACCCATCGGGATGCCGAGAAGCCGGTATCCGATCCAGATTGCCGTGAACGCCGTCAGGCACGTAATGACCGCGCCAACGCCGAAGATAAGAAGCCCCGTTCCCCCGGCGAGAAGGGTGTTGAAGAAAGCATAGCCCGCTTTCGTGCCCACACCGGCGAAGAATAGCACGAGGCCGAGCTGCCGGAGCAACAGGTTCGCGTTGTACGGCAAGTACCAGACGAGCGGCCCCGTCCGACC
>NZ_DAXETW010000001.1:0-56492 GCF_051155795.1 Longibacter sp. | reverse complement strand
CCGTCGGCCGGGTCGAAGAGCACCTCCAGCGGCGGGATCGGCCCAACGCCGACGTTTCCGACAACGAGAAGAAGGACCGACGCAACGCCGGCGATCAGAAGCTTGAAAATGCGGGGGGCGGACATACGGAGGTCGCAGGGGGCGAGGACGAACGGGCGATACCGCTGGATCAGGCAAGACCGTTTACATACGGCCGGTCTGAATATAACGCAGCGTCGATCGATGCAGCAAACGCACCGTTGCGAACCGGTCGCAGGGTGACGAACACGGCCGAGCGGAGCGGCCATTCGTCGCTGTCACCGTCGAACGAAACGACCGATAGAAAACGGGTCAGCAAGATGCCTGAGCCGGACTTACGAGGACACTTTCAGCTCGCTGGGCTCGGGGACGTCCGTCGCGTCGCCGGAGGTTTCCGGCGGGCCCGGCAGGTCTACGCCCTTCTGAATGCGGCGAAGCAGTTCGTCCGTTGCATTGGCATAGTCCCGCGCCCCACGGGTGGTCGGGTCGTGGTCGAAAACAGTCGTCCCGTTATCATGCGCTTCGGCGAGCGACGTGCTCGTGCGGACGATGCTGTCCATCGCGTAGTTGCCGTACTTACGACGGATATACTGCTGATAGGTCTGGTGAATCCGTTTCCGCGCGTCGACCTGTGTGAAGAGCATGGACCGCGTCTGAAGATTCGGGTTGAGGCGGTCGCGGACGAGGTTCGTCGTCTGAAACGTCTGCTCGGCTCCGACGACACCCTGATACTCGGGCAGAACGGGGATGACGACGTGCTGACTCGCCACCAGGGCGTTCAGGCTGTAGACGGTCACGGCGGCGGCCGTGTCAAACATGATGGCGTCGTAATTGGGTTTTAACGCCTCGATCGTCTCCCGCACCCAGAGCACATCGGTCGGTTTATTGAGGCTCCGCATGAACTTCGTCAGGCGGCTCGTCGACGGTATCAGGTCGAAGCCACTTAACTCGCGTGCCTGAATCCGGCGCGGGTCCAGGTTCGGGTCGAAGAGCGCAAGCACGGACTCCTCCGGCGGAGGTTCGTCCACGTCCAGCGTCCGCGATAGGAAGCCCTGCGGGTCCAGGTCAAGCACCAGAACGCGCTTTCCCGACAATCCGAGCGCCGCGGCGATGTGGATGACAGAGGTGGTTTTGCCCGTCCCTCCCTTATGGTTGCAGACACTGAGGACGATCATGAAGCACCGAAGCCGCAGGGCGGGAGCTGTTGAAGAGAGTCAGGGGATGTACGCGACGACCGAACCGCGTTCTTCAGATCGAACCGGAGGGTTCGAAGAAAAATTGTCGCCATTCTTGAACGCCTGCACGTGCAGTACGGGTCACTGTGACGCAAGCGCGAGGGAATATACGGCAAGAACAAGACCGCGATCAGTAAGGGGAAACGCAGCCGGGACGCGGCGCACCCGCACAAACACACATCAGTCCTAAACTATGCGTTTATCGTGCTTGTGTCAAATGCCAATGCCATATGGTTTTGACGAGGTCGAGGGGACGATTCCAGGTGATCCCGGACCGAAGGAGCCCATGTCGCGGAGCACCAGTCAGAACGCACGCCGGCACGGCCGACGGTCAGGGTGCGCCCGCCTCCCCCATCGTGACTAGCGCGAAGACGGCAGCCACAACCCGGGACCGAACCTGACCGAAGAAATCTGTCTTTCGAACGCATGTGAATGCAGAATACGCCATTCTACGATTTTGTCCGTCGTTTCGATGTCTAATGATTCACGTTACGATTCTGACGACTGTACCGCCCGAACCCGGGCGGTACGACACAGTTGACGGAGATAGCTATCCGCTCGCCTCTGTACCCCAGCAGACGTCGACGCACGTGCCACGTCGCCTTTTCCGCGCGTCCATTCTGTCCGGCGTCCTCCTCGGCGCGTCGTTTCCGATTCACGGCCTGGGGGTTTTTGAGCAGGGATGGCTGGCTATGATCGCCTATGTGCCGCTTTTACGGGTGACGGTGGGCGAGCCGCCCCGGTCCCCGGGCCCCGCATTCGCGCTCGCGCTCCTCGCTCACCTTCTCGCGTACAGTATTGCCTTTCACTGGGTAATTCTACATCCCCTCCCTGTCACGGCGCTCGCTTCCGTCGGGGGGGTGGCGGCACTGGCTCTACTCGCGAGCATCCCCTGGGCCGCTGCCGCATGGGTGCGGCGGCGCTTCTCCGATAAGCCGGCCATGGTTACCTGGGCGCTCGCCATGCTCGGGCTCGAGCACATGCTCAGCATCGGACCATGGGCCCTTCCCTGGTCGGTTCTGTCGCACACGCAGGCGTCCATGCCGCACGCCGATCTCGCGTCGATTGCGGGCGGAACGGTACTTACCGCGATCGTCCTCGCCGTGAATGCGACCGTATCGCGCGCACTACGGCCGACAGGGGCGAAGCACGCGCACGACGCGGGCCACCCTAATGGAGGCGGACCATCGCGTTGGGCGCTCATACCGATCGCGGCGCTCGCCGTCATCGTTGCCGGTGGCTCATTCATATCGCCGCCCCGCCCGCCATCGGATCAGGCACACGCTCGCCTCCTCCTGGTCCAGCCGGCTATGCAACCTCTCGACTGGGCACGGACCGATACGCTGGCCGCCGTGGACCGACTCCTTGCTTTGACGGAAACCGCTATGTCCGCTCCATCGCAAAGCGGCGACGGGCGACGCCATGGCGGCCCACCTGCCATTGACGCGATCGTGTGGCCGGAAACCGCGTTGCCGCCGCTCGTTTTGAGCGACACCGCCACAACCTGGAAGGCTCGGGTGAACGCGCTTCGTGCACCTCTCGTCACAGGGGCCGTCCGACCGGTGTCGAACAGGTCCACGTCGCGCCATCGGGCGTACACGAACGACGTTCTTCTTTTCAAATCGAGCGGGCTTCAGGACGTCTACAGCAAACACCATCTCGTCCCCTTTGCGGAGCACGTCCCCTTTGTTGACGATGTGACGATGCTCCAGCGCCTTACCGTCCCCGCCGGCGGCGTGGCGGGCTACCGGCGGGGAAATGGCGCAAGCATCCTTCAGGGCGGAGATGATTCCGGACCGCGGATCGCGCCGCTCGTCTGCTTCGAAACTATTCTCCGGCCGTACGCGCGGTCCGTCGCCCGCCTCGAACCGGATATCCTGCTCGGTCTCTCCCAGGTCGGGTGGTGGAGCCATTCCTCGGTCCTGCCGCAGTATCGCGCCCTGACGTCGCTCCGAGCGCGGGAGACCGGCTACCCGATCCTCGTCGCCACCGTCAGCGGCCCCTCGTTCACGGCTCATCCGGACGGACGCATCGAGATCCATGCGGGCTGGATGGACGCGACGGCGCACGTCGTGACTGTGCCGCCGCCTGTGCCCACACGGTATCAAGCGGCCGGGACCTGGCTGGACGGTATCGTAGCCCTGCTTCTCGCATCGGTCGTACTCGTTCCCTCCGGCCGGACGCGGGGCGGAATCCACCGGTAGTGCACGGAGAATACTCGACATTCGAAAGGGCAGTCGCTACGTTTCCTGTTCGCTCCGATGACCGCCCCTGTCTCCTCATGCAGATATCGACCCAACTGATCCTTGCGTCGCAGTCCCCGCGACGCCGAGACTTGCTTGAACAGCTCGAGCTTGCGTTCACGGTCCGCGTGAGTCCGGCGGAGGAGGTGATTCCGGAGGGCGAGCCGCCGGACGTCGTTGCCCAGCGGATTGCCACGCAGAAAGCCGTCCCGGTGGCTGCCCAGCACCCTACCGCGCTGACGCTGGCGGCGGACACGATCGTGGTCCACGACGCTGACATTCTCGGAAAACCGACGTCGGAACGGCATGCGTTTCAAATGCTGAGGCGTCTTCGCGACACAACGCACGACGTATACACCGGCGTCTCCCTCATTCACCCCGCCTCCGACCGAGAGGTGACATGCTACGAGCGTACGAGCGTGACCTTCGGCGCGATGGACAGTGCGGAAATCGACGCATACGTTGCCTCGGGCTCGCCGATGGACAAAGCCGGTGGGTACGGCATTCAGGATCGAATGGGGCCACTATACATTGAGGGGATCCAGGGCGACTACTACAACGTGATGGGCCTTCCGCTGAGACGCCTTTATACGACGCTCAAATCTGACTTCAGCGACCTGCTGCTTCTCTAATGTTCGCGTCGTGCCGTCGGCAGTTGTCCTTTCTTCCCGCTGACGAACGCCTTTCGACCGGCGGATTCACACTTGTCCCTTCCGCGCCCTATTGATTCTATGCCCGCTCCCTCGTTCGACCAGATTCGTATTCTGCTGATTCAGGCCCGCAACACGGCCGAGATGGAGCGGCAGGAGCAGCGGTGCTTTGCGGATCGGACCGGCCTACGCACGGACCAAATCGCCCGCGTGAACGTCGCGCGCGAGCCGCTTCGCCTGCAGTGGATCGACGAGGTGGATGCCGTGATGATCGGCGGAGCCGGCGAATACTCGGCCATGGACAATCCGCCGTGGATGCCGACGCTTCTCGAGGCGATTCGCGTGTGCCTGAAAAAGACCGTTCCGACGTTCGGGTCGTGCTGGGGACACCAGGTGATCGCCCGGGCGCTCGGGGGCACCGTTATCCACGATCAGGCGCGGGCAGAACTCGGGTGCGGAACCGTTCATCTGACCCGGGCAGGCACAGCAGACCCCCTCTTCTCCGGCTTTCCCTCGATCTTCCGGGCGAACATGGGTCACCACGACCGGGTCGTCGAGCTGCCGCCCGGTGCCGTCGAGCTTGCCCGAAATGAGCAGCCGAATCAAGCCTTCCGGGTTGACGACGCGCCGATGTACGGTACACAGTTCCACTCTGAACTTGACGCCGAGAGCGAGCGGGAGCGACTCATCGCGTACCGCGAGTACTACCGCGAGGACCTGCCAGGTGAAGATGAGTTTCAGCAGGTGCTGGACGATCTAGCCGAAACAACGGAAGTCGATCACCTCCTCCGTGACTTCCTTCGCGTTTTCGTAATCGAGGACGGGGCGTCCGTATCCGACGACGGCGAGTCGGACAGGCATTCGTGATGACCGTCATGGCCCCATGCCCTCAACTGATTGGACCCGCCTCCTCATGCGCGCCGTCCCGACGTCACGCCCGGTCGTCGGCCGGTGTGAGTCGGTAAACCGCCTCCGCGCGGTCACAGGGGCCGCCGACCGGTGGATTCGGTTTGCGAACCGTGACTTCTACCCCTTCGATGTCGGGATAGCATTCAACAACCTTGTGCGCGATGCGGTACGCGAGTTTCTCGATCAGGTAGAAGTTGTTTTCCGTGACGAGTTCGCGCACGAACGCGTACACCTGCTCGTAATTGACGGTCTCGTCGAGATCGTCGTGGACGGCTGCCGACTCGAAGTCGAGATCCACCGATACATCGACCTCATACCGTCCGCCGATTCGGTGCTCTTCCTGCATAACGCCATGATGCCCGTAGAAGACGGCGTTGATGAGCCGAACGGTGCCGATCGTGCCCCCCTTCCGCGCGGCCGGGCCGGCGTTTGACGGAGGAGAAGCGGGCGACGAGGCGGTGTCTGAAGATGCGGACATAGAAGAGGAACGTGCGGAACGCCGAGATGAAGTGGCGTGCGGCCCCGCCGATGGCGGCACCGACGCCGATGAGAGGGGACGAGCAAGACCGGCTCCGTGAATCCGCCGATCAGGCCGCTTCAACGGCCATCAACTCGGGAATGGCCGCCAGTTCGCGGAATGCGCGGGCCCGGTCCGTGATTGCGATTGCCGAGAGATTGGTGAGGCGGTCCGGGCCGAACGCTTCGACGGCGAATGATGCCAGTGTGGATCCGAAGATGATGCTACGGCGAAGCGCGTCTTCGTCGAAGCGCCCCTCGCGGGTCAGGTGACCGGCGAGGCCCCCGGCAAATGCATCGCCGGCTCCCGTTGGGTCCTGGATGTCCTCCAGCGGGTAGGCAGGTGCGCTGAAGACCTTGTCCTCGTGGAACAGAAGAGCGCCGTGCTCTCCCTTCTTAATGATCAGCGTCTTCGGTCCCATGTTGCGAATGGTCGAGGCGGCGCGGACGAGGTTCGGCTCATCCGCCAGTTCCCGCGCCTCCGCGTCGTTAATCACGAGGCAGTCGACGAGCGAGAGCGTCTCTTGAAGACTATCCGGCGTGTTTTCGATCCAGAAGTTCATCGTATCACAGATGACGTACTCCGGGTCGTCGATCTGCTCGAGTACGTCGCGCTGTATCTTCGGATCCAGATTCCCCAGACACACGATGTTGCTGTCGCGGTAGGACGGGGGGATGTTGGCCTCGAAGTCCTGCAGGACGTTCAACTGGGTGTCCAGCGTGTCGCGCTCGTTCAGGTCATAGTGATAGCGCCCGTGCCAGAAGAATGTTTTTTCGTCCTCACGGACCACAAGCCCCTCCAAGTCGACGCCTCCGTCGGCGAGCACCTGTCGGTAGGTATCGGGAAAGTCGCCGCCAACGACGCCAACGAGGCGCACGTCCTCGCAGAAGTACCGGGCTGCCAGTGTCAGGTAGGAGGCGCTGCCCCCGAGCACGCGCTTGGCCTGGCCGAACGGCGTCTCAATGGAGTCAAAAGCGACGGTTCCTACAGCAAGGATGCTCACGGATTACAGGTGTGGGGTGAAGAAAAACGCGTCTACCACGGTAAACGTACGGACGTAGCGACCGGATCGCAGACGCCTCGTGCGAAATCCACGCCAAGGATTGGTGATGGCGTTGCGTTCGTCAGCGGCCGCGGATAGCGTCGACGAGTTTCTTGGTCAGATATGCGAGAAGCATGGACGTACCGATCCGGCCGGCCGAGCGAAGCAGCTTCCGAGCCAGGGCGGCACCCAGCGTGGTTGCGGCCATCCCGGCGGCACGGGCTTTGAGTTCGACCGGGACCACGTCATCGTCCGAGGCAAACGAACGAACGGCGCGCGCCGCTGCGTCGCGCGTAGCCGATCGGGCCCGCTGCCGGACAGACTGACTGGCTTCCTGTGCCGTGCCGGCAAGTCGGTCGAACGCTCTCCCCGACATCGATTCGACCGCAGAACTGGACTCGGTACCATTCGACGCGTCGACCTCGGGCACTGCAGATCCGGTGGCTACCCCGTCCCCGCCGGCATCCGTTTCGCTCCCTTGACGAAAGGCGTCCGTACGGGATTCGATCTCCCGCTGAACGTCGGATGCAACATTCCGCGCCTGCTCTGCAATCTTTTGAAGCTGCCGGCGCGTGCGGTGGGAAAGGCCGTCGGAGGGCGCGCCGATCCGACCGGCAACGTACCCTGCCACGGCTCCGAGTGTCGACGTGGCAAGGACGGCCAACATGGGGTGTCGGTGAAACCACGACTCGCGTTCAGCGGCCGCCTGCCGGGCCCGGAGACGCGTCACCTCCGCTCGTAGGCGCTCCAGTTCTTCGACCAGCTCATCATACCCCGGCTCCCCCGTTACGACGGTATCGTTTCCGTCATCGGGTCGCTCCGGTTCATGTTCGGCGACGGGATCGTCGCTCGGCTGGTTCGATCGATCGCTGGGATTGGCATTCGTGTCGGACATAGCGGGTCGTGCCACTGGGGAACGGGATACGATTCGGTGCTGTGACGGCTCTACTTCCGGCTTATCGCGCCGATGAACACACCGGCAGCAAAGGCCCCAAGCATGGCCGTGGTCTGATTCTCCCGGATCCAAGACTTCGCGATGCCGATGGGCACCGACCCCATACCGGCCATAGCCAGCAGATCCTGGAGGCCGCCCGCTCCGGCCTCCGACCGGAAGGGATCATCCCCGCCGGCACGGGAGCCACGGCCTGCGTCAAATCCGCGGCTGCTACCGAACGGATCGGCCTCGGGACGGGCACCGGTTTCCGGTCCCTGAAAGCCTTCTCCCGACGACGGTCGGTCGAACGGATGCGGATCATCCGATGCAGGCGACGGCTGCGAGGCAGCAGACCCGCCGTCTGAGGAAGCGCGCGCTCCCTCGCTCCCTTCGGATGAGGATGATGGGGCATTTGCGCTTTCGCGGTCCTCCGTCATAATATTCTGCCGTGTATCGCGTTGGATGAGAAACGGGTGGTCGGGATGTTGCGCGACGGTTCCGACGCGCGACACCGCTCCAACGGTGCAACCATCCACCGGCGTTCCCTGTCGCGATAATTCTGTGCACCGTCATCCCCTGGCTGGCGCGGCAGCACGCCGCCTCCCCGATCGGACCGCTGCCTCTGCTTTCGTAATAGGCGTTCTCTACGACCGGGCGGGGCGACGCCGGCCGGCGGGTGCCAATCCGCGCAACCCACGCCGTATTGTTCGGTACCGTGATGCACGGCGGACGTCCCGCGTCCGTTTTCGTTTCCGTATTTGTGCCTTCGCTCCCGACGTTCCACATGGCCTCTTCCTTTCGGCTTCTGTCCCGGGCTCAGCGTCCGCATCCGCTGCTGCTGGCGCTCGCTGCCGTCGTCCTCATCGCTCTCGTCCCCCTCCACGGCATCGCCCAGCCCACATCGACCAGCCCGGAGGAAGCCTACGCAGCAGCCGTTCAGCTGTACGAACAGCGCCTCTTTCGAAAGTCGCAGGCTGCATTCGCGTCCTTCCGCGACGATCACCCGGATCATCCGGCCGCTCCGCAGGCACTTTACCTTGAGGCACGCTCTGCGCTCGCGCTGGACCGGGAGCATCATGCGATCCGTCTCTTTGAAACCCTGCAATCCACGTATCCGGCACACCCGCGGGCCGAAGAGGCGCAGATTAGCCTGGGGCAGTATTTCATCGATGGCGGGGAAACGACGAGGGGACGCCGGATCATGGAACGCATTGCCCGCGAGGACCCGGACAGCCCCAACGCGCCGCGGGCCATCTACTTGCTCGGGGCCGCCGAACGTGAAGACGGAAATCTCGACAACGCCGCAACGTACTTCGAGCGCGTCCTCCGTCGGCATCCGGACAGCGACATTGCACCGGCCGCGGCGTACGATCTTGCATCGACGCAGGTGCGACTCGAACGGTTTGAGGAGGCTGCGGCGTCGTTCGAATCGCTGGCCCGGCAGTACCCGGACTCGCCGTATGCACAGAACCTCGGCACCGCCGTCGCGGAGGTATATTACGAGCTCGGCCAGTACGACCGGGTGATTGAGGAGTTGCGGCCACAAATCGATACGCTCCCACCGGAGGAGCGCGGGCGCGCATTGTTTTTTCTCGCTGAATCCTACAACCAGCGAGGAGACACGGAGAATGCGATCGTGTTCTACCGTCGCATCATCGACGAGCCTCAGAACGACGCCTATCTCCGGCCCGCGCTCTACGGCATGGGATGGACGCACCTGAATGCCGACAACCCGGACCAGGCTGCCGACAGCTTTGCCCGCGTTCGAACGGTCGCCACGGCCGATGAGGCACAGGATGCCCTGTCCATGAAAGCCGCCTACCACGAGGCCGTTGCTCACGCCCGTGCCGGGCGGGGCGATCGGGCAGCAGCCGGGTACCGGACGGTCGCCGAGACGTGGCCCAACGGTGATCTGGCCGCAGCGGCGACGTACGAACGGGGCGTGCTCGAGTATCGGAGCGAGCAGTACTCGGCCGCGGCCGCCTCTTTCCGACAGGTTGTCCGGCAAAGGCCGCCGGAACCGCTCCTCGGGGATGCGCACTACATGCTCGGGAATGCGTATACTGCGCTGAACGACTTGGACCGCGCCCTGGAAGCCTACGATGAGGCCGTGCAACGCGATGCAGCCCCCGACTCCGTCCGGCGCGAGGTGCAATTCCAGAAGGCATGGACGCTTTACGAGAACGAGCGCTTCGACGAGGCGGGTTCCGCGTTTCTCGCACTGGCCCGGGATGGGACCGGCCAACGGTCGCGTGACGCTCTATTCTGGGGCGGCGATTGCCTGTACGAGCAGGGCGACTACGTGAACGCACAACGACGCTTTCAGCAGTACCTGCAGCAACACCCGAACGGGCGCCACGCAACGGCAGCCCAGTACGCGCTCGGATGGACGCACTTCCGGCAGCGTCAATACCAGCCAGCAGCCTCCGCTTTCCGGACGTTCCTCGACACCTATCGCGAGCCGGACCGGGAAATCCCGTACCGGCAGGACGCGCGACTGCGATTGGCCGACAGTTACTACGCCCTGAAGCAGTACGACGATGCCATCGCAGAGTACCGCCGCGTGGACGGTCAGGGTGCCGACTATGCCCTGTACCAGACGGGCGAGGCCTTATCCCGCGCCGATCGCAACGACGAAGCCATCCGAACGCTTCGACGCCTCGTCGATGACTACCCGAATAGCCCGTGGCGCGGAGAGGCACAGTTCAGAATCGGCTTCATTCACTTCCAGAGCCAGGACTACGCAGCTGCGCGAGAGGCATACCAGACACTGATTCGCCGGCAGCCGAATGAACGCCTGGCGGCCCGTGCACAGTACGGGATCGGGGACACCTACTACAACGCCGGTGAAATGCAGCAGGCGGTCGATTCCTATCTGGTCGTGCTCCAGGACTACCCGAATAGCGCGTTCGCGCCGGAGGCCGCCTCAAGCCTTCAGTACGCGCTGCTCGCCTCCGGCGACCCCGACCGGGCGGAGCAGATCATCGACGACTTCGCGCAGGAGAACCCGGGCAGCCCCATGGTCGATGAGCTTCGGTTCCGGCGGGCGGAGGCCACCTACCAGAGCGGCGAGGTAAACCGCGCGCTCCAGCTATTCCAGCGCTTCATCCGAACGTCGACCAACGACGCGCTGCTTCCGGAGGCGTACTTCTACGTCGGCGAGATTTATGCAAATCGTGAGGAGCCCAACGAGGCCCGCACGTACCTACAGCAACTCGTGGACAATTACCCGGACAGCAACCGGCGACCGGAAGCCGCGCTCCGGCTCGGCGATCTGTCTCTTGAGCAAAACAACCCTCGGTCGGCCCTCGACGCGTACAGGGTGGTCGCGGAGGATGAAGACGTCAACCCGGAACTTCGGGCGCAGGCGCTTTACGGGCAGAGCGTCGCACTCCAGGAGCTCGGGCGTCGGGATGAGGCCGAAGCCTTGCTTCAGCGGCTGATCGACGCGAATCGCGGGGGCCCGCTCCTGGCATCCGCGCGCCTCGGGCTCGGACGGCTGTACGCGACGGACGGCCGGACCGCGCAAGCCGAAGACCTGTTCCGCCAAGTAGCAGAAAACAGCGACAGCGAAACAGGAGCGGAAGCCCTCGTTCGCCTCGGGATGCTCCTCCGGGAGCAGGGACAGCCCCGAGAGGCCATCCGAGAACTGGATCGCGTTTCGTCGCTGTTTCCCGGATATCCGGAATGGATAGCCCGCTCCCTATTGCAACAGGCGGCGGCCTACCGTCAGCTTGGCGAGACCGGGGAGGCGACGCGCATTTACGACCAGGTGATGGCGGAATTCGGCGGCACGCGCTTCGCCGACGAAGCCCGAACAGAGAAACAGGCGCTGTAGCGTACGCACACCCGCCCGCCCGACGTCGCCCCTCCGTGCCGATGCAGACTCCCATGACTGCGACTTCCCCGATGACCCCTCCCGCGCGCCTTCCTTCCGTTCTCGCAACACTGCTGCTACTCTGGTCCGTCATGCCGGTGACGGCACAGGACAATCCGGAACGCGATCCGCAACTCCCGGAGATTGCCCCGCGCGAGATCGAGATTCGGGGTCAGTTTGAGGTGGGCTTCCCCACTCTCGAGCGACAACCGCTCCGCGGCTTCGCTTCTCCTCCGTCAGTCCCGGTGATCCCGCCGGACCGGCAGCCGTTCACGCAGGCGTACAAGCAGGAACGAAGTGAGCTGCCGGAGCAGTTGCCGTCCCCTCCCAGCGTTGGCGCACGCCTCCAACCCTCTCCCCCGCCGGCGACCGGATACGTCGAAGCAGGTGCCGGGCGCTACCTGTCTCGCTTCGCTGAAGGGCACGTCACGCTACCGGTCTCCCCGACGGAGTCCTTCGAAGTAGATGCCGCGTACGACGGATCTGCGGGTTACGAGCCGTTCGAATCGACGGATGCCTCCACGCAACACGACGACGTCGAAGGAACGCTGCGGTTCGTGTCCCAGCGCGATGTCGTCCAGGTGGATGCCGGGCTCCGCGGCCTGTCCTCCGGCTACGACCTCTACGGCGCCCGCCCGAATCGTCTCGGGACCGTCGGCGCTGAGACTCCGGGGCGCACCGTTCAGTCCGGTGGGCTATTTGGTCGCCTCCGGGTGCAGGGGCGCGTCCCCGCGTCGGTCGGCTTCTCCTTTGACCAAACCAGCGTCTCCACCGATACCGGCATCCCCACCGATGCGACCGAGTTCGACCAGCAGCGACTCGCGGTCGATGCTCGGGCCGCGCTGCCGTTCGGCACCCGAGAGATCGAAGCCGATGCCTCCGCCTCGACCTCCGGTCTCGGTACGGGTGCGTTCTCGGGGGACATCCAAACCGTCGATCTCGGCGGGTCTGCCGTCGCCTACCGGTCCGGGCCGACGATCGTACGTGCAGGCGCCCGCCTCCTGGCCTTTCAGTCCGGGGACGCGAGCGATCTACCGGCCACCCCCGAGGCGTCCGCGACGTTCGTTGTGCCCTCCGTGGAGCTGACAATTGCAATCACGCCGCGCTTCACGGTGTTCGCCGTCAATGACCCGGGATTCGAACACCACACATTGCGGTCACGGCTTGAGGAAACGCCATGGCTCGCACCACGACCCTACGTACGGCCGACGTTGTTCTCAACGCGATCCCGGGCGGGGGTGCGGGTCTCCACCGGTCCGATTCGGATCACCTCGCATGCCGGTTATCGGTACGCCCCCTCCTACCGATTCGTCGAGACGGGCCCGAAGGTGGGCTACGAACGAGGCTTTTTCCGGTCCAACTACGAAAGTGCCCGGATTGCGGAAGCCGGAGCCAGCATTGCCCTGCAGGGGTTCGACCGCGTTCAGGCGATCGTTCGGGCAACGATACGCGATGGGCAACTCGTCGATTCGGAAACTACGATCCCATTTCTCTCTCCCCTCCTGGTTGAATCCGCCCTGAGCTACAGCATGATGGACGGGGATGCCCGCCTCGGGGTCGAACTGGGCATCGAGAGCCCGCGCTACGTCGATCGGAGAGAGACCACCAAGACCGATACGGTCGTCGATCTGGATGTCACGGGTAGCTACCGCGTCACGCCGAGCCTTGACGTGGTCGCGCGGCTGGAGAACGTCGGTGCCAGTTTCGAGCGGTACCCCGGATACGAGCGACCACCCACAACCATCGGTGCCGGAATCCGGATCCACTGGTAGAGGGACCCTCCCACCGATATCGACCACCTATCCCGGTCGATTGAATCGATGCGAGCGGACATTTAATTTCAATGGAGTGTGATGTATGTTACGGAAGTGAACGTCCCGGAACGGGCGTCGCCGTTTCGAGACGGCCTACTTCTTGTTATGGCTTAATATAGCGGGCCTCCGGTATGCCATAGACAATGCATGGCGCCCAGTCGTTCTGACGCGCCACCCACCGGTCTCACGCCCGCATGCACTGCGTACCCCATTGATGCCCTAAGACTCATGGCTGGCCCTTCTGCAGAAGACATCATCCACGCGTTCGCCCGCGCGGTTCGCGAGTCGCTTGAAGCGGGCGAATCTATCGACGTGCCGGACCTCGGCCGATTTGATGTCGAGCACCGGCAAAGCCAGATGGTCGAAGCCGACGATGGTGAAGCCACCATGGCTCCGCCGAGAGACGTGATTACGTTCACGCCCGAGAACGCCGACACGTGATTCCGGCACCCCCACCCCGCCTCCCTTCCGCACGCGCATCCGGTTCATCCCCCTATGTCTGCTTCCATCTTCGAACGTGTCGCCGATGAGCTCGGTCTTCCCCCGGACCGATCCGAAAAGCTGGTTCGCGCCATGATCCGCGAGATCCGTAAACGAGCGCACAAGGGTCGAGGGGTCAAGATTCCGAACCTGGGTGCGTTTTCAGTTGAAGACGGGACGCTCACGTTTACCCCCCGGCCGTCCGTTGCCCGGGCCGTCAACCAGCGATTCGAAGGGCTCAGCGAAGAGCGCGTAGCTCTGCCGGAAGTAGAAGAGACGTCCGGCAAGGGCGAAGGACCCACAACGATTACGCGCGGCTTCGACATGGGCGCGTGGGACCCGCTGGATACCGGATCAGGAGCGGCCAGCTCCGGTGCATCCGAGCGTGGGCGGCCGGAGTCCGGCGAAGCCGACGCTCCCTCCTCGCCTGCGGATACCGACGAATTTGAGATCCCGACCGACGGTCCCGACACGGACGAATTTGAGGCGCCCGTGGATGAGCCAGACGAATCCGCTAACGAACCCGCCGCTGCGGCGCCGGCGGGTGAGCCGGCGGCTGAAGCGTCGACCGAGGCATCAGATCCTGATTCCTGGAATGTGGGCGCCGCCCGTCCCCTCAGCGATGAGCCGTCCGACGAAGACGAGGTCCCCGCGAGTCCCGCACGCCTTCGCGACGACGATGACGTGCCGCAGGCGGAAGACGACATCGACGCAGCGGCCCCGCCGAGCGTAGACGACCACCGGAGCGCGGAAGCAGAACCGGATCCGTACGAACCGTCTGGATTCTCAGCCTCCGATACCGAGGACGAATCGCAGGCAGCCACGGGGGACGAGGAGGAAGAGCCGAACATCTGGGCGTCCGACTCGGCATGGGATTTCTCTACCGTCACGTCCAAGGACGTGGATGGGACGGACGACGAGGAACGGGAGACGGAGGCATCCGATCAGGAAGAGGACGACCTGCCATCGTACCGCCCACCGGATGCCGACGAGCAGGAAGCCGAAAATCAGCCTTCACGCTCGATATTTGACTTCGACGAAGAGGAAAAAGAAAAGCGCGAACCGCCGAAGACCACAAAGATCGAAGCAGCCGAGTTCGAGCAAGAGTCCGACAAAGAAGAAAGCGAAGGATCGAGGACAGTCACTGTCCTTTCTATCACGGTGATCCTGCTTCTCGCGCTCGCCGGTGGGTGGATCGTTCTCGGGCAACAGGGCATCGTACCCTCCCCCGGGCGTGTCCTTGGATTCGAAGCCGGCGTCACGACCGCCCAGAACACACAGGCGCAGACCGAACGCACGGACCCCGACGCGACATCCGGTGCGGCCACGCCGTCACCCGCAGGCTCGGACGCTTCGTCTGACGGCTCTGCTGACCAGCCTCAGGCAAGCGAGACGACGCCTGCAGCAGGAGAGACGTCCGGATCGTCGGGCTTCGACCGCGCTGCCGGAGGCTTCACGATCGCCGTTGCCTCCCGCCCGTCTCAGTCGGGTGCCGAGGCGATGGTCGACCAGTTCCGCCGAAACCTCTCGGACACGGACTACCCCGTTGACATCGTCAGCGCAACCGCCGACGGCACAACCCGGTATCGAGTCGGCGTCGGTCAGTTCTCCACGCGTGCCGAAGCAAATCGGGTTCGAGGTGAACTTCAGAACCGGCTGCCGGACGGCGCCTGGCCGGTCCCGATCGAGTAGGTGACCCTACGGCGCCATTCCGTGTTCTCCGCCGGGACCCTTCGCTTCTGATCCTCCCGGCGACCCGCACCTGCACCTTCGTTCGTACGCACCCGCCGTACGTCCACCGTTTTTCCGCCCTCTCATTCCGACGACTCCCGACCTATAGCCTATGGCGCTCTTGCCGCAAGTCGATACGACCGCCGCTGACACCACGCAAGCCGCCGGAGCGGGCGCGCAATCGCTGCTCGACATCCTCTTTCAGGGCGGCTGGGTGATGATTCCCATCCTCCTGCTCTCGTTCGTGGCGATTTACCTGCTCATCGAGCGGTTGATCACGATCCGCAATGCCCAGTCGGATCCGGAGGTCGTCACGGATCGCATCCGGAACTACGTTCGGTCCGGCGACGTGGACGGCGCGATTTCCTACTGCGTTCAGAAGGACGTCCCTATCACGCGCATTCTGAAGCAAGGCCTGGAACGGCTCGGTCGGCCCATTTCTGAAATCCAGGATGCGGTACAGGCGGCCGGGAAATACGAGACCTTTGAGCTGGAGAAGAAAACGAACATGCTGGCCAGCATCGCTGGTGTCGCGCCAATGCTCGGCTTCTTCGGTACGGTTCTTGGCATGATTCGAGCATTTCAGGAAATCCAAAACTTGCAGGGGAACGTGAACCCGAGCGTGCTGGCTGGCGGGATCTGGGAAGCGCTCGTCACGACCGCCGGCGGATTGCTCGTCGGTATTCTCGCCCTTCTCGCCTACAACTTCCTGCTGGCACGAATTCGTCGCCTTACGAATGACATGGAGCGCTCGGCCACGGACTTTATCGACCTCCTTCAGGAACCGGTGCCGCCGCAGTCGTAGTCTCGCGACCGTACCGCTTCCTTCCGTCTCGCCACCGCCGACCTATCATGCCACTTGACTTCTCTCCGTCACGCAAGCCGCTGTCAACATTCAGCCTGGCCGGCATGACGGACATTGTCCTGCTGCTCCTCATCTTCTTTCTACTGACCTCGAATTTCATCCCGCAGATGGGAATTCAGGTGACGCTGCCTCAGGTGGAGTCGTCCGCCCCGGTGGATCGTGATTATGTCACGGTCGTCCTTACGGATGAAGGCACATACTTCGTGAACGGGCAGCGCGTCTCGGAGGGCCGTCTCGTCGCGGCCATTCGCGAGACGCGGACCACACAGTCCGCCCTAGTACTCCGGGCCGACGAGGGTGCAACCATTGGACAGTTCGCGACCGTCGCCTCCGCCGCTCAGGCGCTGAACCTTCGCGTCCTTATGGCCACCGAACGAAACCGCCAATGACGCAGGGGCATCGCCCCACATCGAACCCGGCGAATACGTTGACCGCGTCCTCCTGTACGGGAGGGCGCGGTCTCTTGTATTGGTGCTTAGCAGGGCCTCGGTCTGCCGTTTGCGGATGTGGCTCACCCCGGTGTGGAGATGAGGACCGGATGGAATGAGGACGGGGCGTGTCGACCATCATGGTAGCACGAAGAACGATGCGTCCGGGCAGCGGAGCGGCTAACACATGACGAGGAGACGTCATCGTGTATCTGCTGGCGACGGACCATGACCATGGAGCCCGGTCCTTTCCTGTTCTTGGGCTTGCTTAAGATCCGGGGCCGCACCATCCATCAATCTGTCGTCGCCCCCCCAACCCGCGGCGACCCGCAGATGGCTGGCGCGGCCGAGGAAGACGTTGCGCGTAGCCAAGAAAGCGTGCGGCCGCTTCGGAGACTCGCTCTACCGTCCTCAGCGTCCTTGCTTTACGGGCCATGTGGACAAACGGCGCCTCCGCATGACCCAATGCCCGAGCGTAGCACATAAAGAAACGGCCCGCACCATAAGGTACGAGCCGCTCATCATTCAAGCCGGTCGCGAAATACAGGAAATCTATCGCGACGAGTAGGACAGTCGCGTGATCTTGTCGACCAGGTTGCGCTTCTTGGCTTCAAAGCCGTCGCGAACCGTGCGGTCGCCGATCTCAACGATCCGTGCATCTCGTTCCCGGACGATCTTCGCGAATGCGATCTGATCACCGAAAGGCTTTAGGGCGGCCTCGTTGGTTACGAGGGTCGTGCCCTTATTCCGAAGCACGTCGTCAACCCAGGCATCGCGAGCACTGAGGTACATGATCGGGATGTCCTCTTCTCCCGTTCCCGGGGGCCGGTAGATGAAGAAGAGATCCGTGATCCGCTCCTCGAAGCCGTCACGATTCACCTCGAAGCGGTAGTCGATGAACACGTAGTTCGCGCTCGACAGGCCGATTCCCTCCTGGTTTAGGAGTTCATCTTCGAGTTGGCTGACGGCCGTACGTGAAGGATCGTCGGGGGCCCGCTTGATGGCCAGGCTGTCGCTCCGATCGATGACGTTAATCAGCGTGTCCAGCAGGGCCCGGGTGGGCGTCTCGGACTGAACGGGAGCAATGACCTGCGTCGTCTGGAGCCAGCGCTGGGCGTTGGCGTCCTGCGGGCCGACGAAAAGGAGTAACGCGAGGGCGAGAGTGGCGATCCCGCCAACACGCTGTAATGCGTTAAGTGGATGGATGGTACGCATCATAACGTTATGGGAGCGGCGATGGGATGAATCGATGGAACGTCGCGAAGGTCATACTAGGAAAGGACGAAGCTGAAGGAACGGCTCGCCTCGCTCAACTGGACCGGAATGGCCTGTCCAGCGTGGTTGATGCGGACGACTCCCTGTAGCTGAACCAAGATCTGGTCCTTGGGGCGCGCGTCGCGCAATTCACGCACGAGTCTTAGTTCACTGCCGTTCGAGAGATTGAACGTACCAATCTCCTGGCTCGCTGCGAGTCCCTTTCTAATAGAGACGCGGGCGCGACGGATTTGGTAACGAGCGTCCTGCGGATAGCTGGACGCGTACTCACGATCAGGCTCAATCTCGAAGTCGAGGACCGGCCGCGCCTTGGAGAAGGCATCTCCGCTCGTGAGCTGATTGCCCGTGGCGTCGAGTACCTTGATTTCCGGACGGGGCGGATCGATCACAGCGAACTCCTTAGAGCCGAGGAACACGTCCTCTTCTTCGTTGCTCGCGAGGAAGGCTCGCACGGTAACCGATTGACCCGCCGGGCTGAGACGCAGCTGGCGACCGTCCTGCATGTTGCCGTTGGCCTCGAGCTTGAGCGGCTGGTTCTCCAGGCCCGGTACGTCGATCCGAATCTGGTTCAGCGTCTGACGATAGAGAGACTGCGTGGCCACACTCGTGGCTACGAGTTCTGGTCGCCGAACGGTGAACGAGCCACGGACTTCCGTCTGGGCCATCTCCTTGTTCACCTGCTCATACTGCATGACCGCGGTGTAATTGATGTCTTTCACGTTCTCGTCTTCGCCCAGGAGGTTCCCCGTGGGCATCTGGAGAGACGTGTCGCCCATGACCGTCATGCGTTCGTCGGGCGCGTCAAGTTGTACTTTGCTGGCTGCGGTCAGGTATGCACGCGCCGTGTACGGCTGGCCGAGGACGATATTCTGGTCCCCGACGATGACCGGCTTCACCTCCTTGACGGCGAACGTCGTTTCGTCCAGGTCAAACGTGCTGAACGAATACAGGAGGATCGGCAGATACAGCGCCAGCATCACCTGGTAACGCAGCTGCTTAATGTCGCCTGAATCTGCCATTGTTTACTTCACCGTTTGCTTGTTCTCAGAGACGCCGTTTGCGGCCTGCGGATTGTTGAACTGGCGGAACCGGCTGAGCATGGTGTCCAGGTCGTTGCGCATCTCCTGAACGGCGGAGCCGGCGTTCTCCATTTCACCACCGAGCGCGCTCATGCCGCGACCGAGTCGTTCGGCATCTTCGGCGAGGTCACCACTGGCGACTTCGCTGAGCTTCGAGCGCATGTCCTGTACGGCAACGCGGGCACGCTTCATCTCCCCGACCATGTCGTGGATCTCACCGCCAAACTGCTTGATCTCCTTGCCGAGAGCGCCCATCATGACGTTCAGGTCGTCGTTGACCTTCTTCTCGATCATTTTCCGGGCGGAGGCGGTGACCGGCGTGCCGGGGTCGGACGGGCCGGCGGCCATCTGCTTTGCTTCTTCGTCGGAGGAAGGCGTCTCCATGATGAAGGCCTGTCCCAGTTCGAGGCAACCCATGATCACGAAGGCGGCAGCCTCACCGATGAATCCGAGCTGCATGAACAGCTCCCAGTTCGGGTATTTGAGGATTTTAAAGAACACCCCGAGGATGGCGAGGGCACCAAAGATTCCGATAAAGAATCCGAGGACCTTCGTAATCCTCGAAAGGATGGCTTCTGAGCGTTTTGAGGCCATAGCGATTTAGCGTGCTATAACAATTGAGGCGAGAACGGAGGGGTTAGAGGGGGAACGACAGGCACGCACTACGCAGGGCGCACGCACACCACGGTTCCCGAGTCAAAACAGCGTATCGGGTGTAAGGCTCTTAGAAGAGTCCACCTCCCCCACCACCCTGCGGTGGCTGCTGCTGTGGAGGCTGTTGCTGCGGCGGTTGCTGCTGTGGCGGTTGCTGCTGCGGCGGCTGGCCCTGTGGCGGCTGGCCCTGTGCGGGCGGCTGCTGACCCTGTGGCTGGCCCTGCTGCGGCACGCCTGGCTGCTGCTCATTCGGTGAGGGGATGCGCTGAGCACCACCACGATCGCGGCTCACGCCTTCGATCTGGCTAATGTCAGCTGCACATCGCACGCCAATCCGAGGTGAGGCTTCGTCCTTCTCTTGAAAATCACGGAAACCAACGCCGATCCGGAACGCATTCGAGCTCCACGAGCCGCCGCGAATCACGTGGCGGCTTTCTGTCTCGTCGCGATGGACGGGGTCAAGGTCCGAAAGCTGGCTGTACGTGGGCGTGTAGGCGTCTTCGACCCACTCCGCCACGTTTCCGGCCATGTCGTGCACACCCCATCGGCTCGGCGGGTACGACCCTACCGGCGCGGTAAAGGCGTAACCATCGGCGGCCTGGCCCTGACGGCCCGGATTGAAGTTCGCGAGCCAGCGTCCGAATCCGTCCTGCGGAGAGAACCCGGCCCACGGGTAGATGCCACCCACTCGGCCGCTTCGTGCGGCGTATTCCCACTCGGCTTCTGTCGGAAGACGCTTTCCATCGTACTCACAGTACGCTCCAGCTTCTTCCCACGAGATGGCGACGACCGGGTAGTCGTCATATGTCGAACCATAGAAGTATGTGGACCAGTCGGCACGGCTGGCGCTTTCTCGCCAGGCGGTGGAGTCGGGCAGGAGCTCGTCCCGTCGATTCGACTGATCGAGGAATTCGCGGTATTCTGCGTTCGTGACCTCAAAGCGGTCCATGTAGAAGGAACTGACGGTCACGCGACGCCGACCGGCGTTCTGAATATCGAACGGATCCTCGTCCGTGAGGCCCATGATGAACGTTCCATCCGGCAGGCGAACCATATCGCCGTCTTCCGAAACAACGACCTCGCCGGAAATCGGCGGGACGCCCGGATCGTCGTACGCAGCGTCATTCGGCCCGGAAATCATGAGCGGCTCACTGGTCTTGATGGAGTCCCTGTTCGGGGTCTCGAAGGCCGAAGGAGGGCCGCCGGTAGCTAGCATTGTCGGGTCCTCGAAGGGGCTCTGCACGGCGCCGCCTCGCTCGCCAAAGTTCTGCTGGCGAGCGAAGCCTTCCATGTCGCCCGGGTCCTGCGGCTCACGCGTCTCTTCTTCGACAGGCGTCGCCCCAGGCTCGACGCGATCGATCCGCTCGAGGCGGTAGACGAGGCCGAGGGACGGCATCAGGCCGGCCACGATTTCGGGCGTGTCGGTCTGGGAGATGTCTTCTCTCTCCACGTATCCCCAGCGGCCGGACACCTCGAGGGAGATGGCCAGGTTCGGCTGCACTCCGTATTCGAGGCCGATCCCGAGCGGGACCATTCCTTTCTCCTGGTTGACGCCGCGCGAGAAATACCGCCCATACCCTGCAAACACGTACGGGTTAACGGGCGCGTCCACACCCAGTGGATGCAGCTGCAGGATGGCTTCAAGCGAAAGCAGGTCCTGGTACGTGATACCTGTGCGGAGGCGGCCAAAGTTGGCGTAGTCGAACTGTACACCACCAGCGACCGACGGCGTCGTCCCGCTGATCGAGCTCAACTCGGTGTCCTCCGCGACCAGCGCCCCTCCCTGCAGGAAGAGCCGCTGAGCGTTCGCGTCCGACACACTGCCCACGAGGATGAACAGCAGAGTGGCGGCGATGAATCGTTTCATCGACATAAGTAGGGTCTCGCGTGGGGTGAATGAAGAGGTGCGTGCAGAGAAGATGCGCAAACAGGTACCTTAGTAGTTCATGAGGTTGAATCGGTAGCCGACCGTGATGAAGCCGAGCAGGTCAACCGGCCCTCCCCCTGAGATACCGGTGTGGCCGTCAAGGAAGTCAGTTGTCGAAATCCGCGCCCCGACTCGCACCTTGTTCGAGATCAGCACGCCAGCGACAATTGACCCTACAACTCGCGTTCCAAGCTCTTCGAACTCTGCCTCAGGAGTGGGGTCATCCTCCGGGAAACCCGAGTAGGTGGGGCTGATCACAAACATAGGGCCACCGCCGGCAAACACGCGCAACAATCCCTGTTTGATGTACGGAAGCTCGTAGCTACCCGTAAATTCTAACGACAGCAGGTTATTGGTAAACTCGAGATTCCGAATGTTCTGCCCGGAGATCCGGTCGTACGAGAGGTGCGCACCGAGGCCGAACTCCTCAAACTCGCCAAAGCGCTTGTCAACGCCGACCGTGACGTCCAACTGGGCTGCGCCGAGGTGCTTGATAATGTTGTCGTTCGGGTTCGAGTCCAGATCTCCCTGGTAGGTATTCAGACCGATCCCGACGTAGACCCCGCTGATGAATGGCTGGTTAACAGGCTGCTGCATCTGCGCCTGTTCCTGCTGGCCATCCTGACCATAGGCGGGGCGGCCGCGATTGCCTCGAGGATTATTCTGGGCGAACGCCTCCGAGAGGAAACTCGTCCCCAGCAAAAGTACCAGGCACAGGGTCCCTACGCGAGTCAGCGTGGAGTCAAACATGAATGTCGTCGGTAATGGATGACTAACGGGTGCGCGGCCGGGGCCCGGCAAACAGCAAGCAATTTTCGGAGCGCCCCGGGAGGAACGGCTCCGGCTGAGCCACACGGAAGGTAAAGCTACGTCGCAGGGCGACAAGTGACAAATGCGAATCTCATGCGTTCGTGATCGCTCCGTTGCAGGATGTGAGCGTACATTTATCGGAATGCCGGCTCGGAGGCATCCACTCTTGCGGAATCGAATCAGATAGAAGAGCCCGGCCGAATGGATATGACCACGTGTGCAACGTCGGCGATTGACCGAAGAATCTCAAGCATGCTCACAAACATGGTCATACGACTGGTTTTACATCGAGCAATAACCGTGCGCGGAGAGCAAGACCAAAAAGGATGCCGCTTTCAAAAGTACGAGGTTGTCCCACCCATCTTCACAAAAGAGGCCTGCAGACAGCATCCATCCACAGGCATAGATCGGGCAGACCTTATACCCTAATACCTAAACCTACACATGCATGCGGCAACAACCATTCCCTCACCGATCTTTCATACGTTTTATATAGTATTCGCCGGTGAATTCTACGCGTCTCTCTCCGGTAAGGATTCTCAAACATTGCCTCCGCGCCGTTGGCCTGGCCAGGGGACGCAACGAGTTTCGGGCGTTGGCATCCCCTCCCCCGGCCGACCTTATCGCCGGATGAACGCGGGTCCGCACCGATGTGACCGCACCGATGTTACGGCTGAGCAGACGTATGCCGGACGACGTATCCGTGCGAGCGACCTACCCGTGCCACCAGTCCCGGTCCAACGATCGGTACTGTACAGCTTCTGAGACATGGCTCGCAGCGATTGTTTCTTGCGCATCGAGATCCGCAATGGTCCGCGCAACCTTGAGGATGCGGGTGTAGGCCCGGGCGCTGAGACCGAGGCGCTCGATCGCCGCCTTCAGTAGTGTTCGGCCCGACGTATCGATATTGCAATGCGACTCCACCAGGCGACTGTCCATCTGAGCATTGCAGTGCACGGACGCACGATCGCCGTACCGATCTTCCTGCACTCGGCGAGCCTGTTCGACGCGACTCCGAACCGTCGCCGAAAGATCCCCTTCGCGCGGCCCCTCCATCTCGTCGAACGATACCGGCGCCACCTCCACGTGCAGATCGATGCGATCCATGAGCGGTCCGCTCAGCTTCGACAGGTACCGCTGAACCTGTGCGGGAGCACAAACGCACTCTCGCTGTGGATCCGTCAAATGGCCGCACGGGCAAGGGTTCATGCTCGCGATCAACATGAAGCGCGCAGGGTAGGTCACCGTCGATCTTGCACGGCTGATGGTAATCTGCCCCTCCTCAATGGGTTGTCGCATCACCTCCAATACTCGACGTTTGAACTCGGGCAGTTCATCCAGAAACAGTACACCATTATGGGCGAGGGAAATTTCACCCGGTCTCGGGTTCGCGCCGCCGCCGCACAATCCAGCGTCGGAAATCGTGTGATGCGGGGAGCGAAACGGTCGCGTACCGACGATCCCGTCCCCGGCGTGGAGCCGACCGGCCACGGAGTGGATCTTCGTCGTTTCGAGCGCCTCTGCCCGTGACAGCTGCGGCAACACGGTCGGCATCCGGCGCGCCAGCATCGTTTTGCCCGAACCCGGCGGGCCGACGAGCAGGGCATTGTGACCTCCCGCGGCGGCGACTTCGAGTGCTCGTTTCGCATTTTCTTGACCCCGAACATCCCGAAAATCCAGCATATCGGGCCGTTCTTGCCGCGATGCTTCGCCCGGGTCGGAAACGTACGGTCCCGGCCCGTTTACCTGAGACGTCCCGGAAAGAACGGCCACGGCGTCTTGCAACCGATGAATCGGATATACGTCGATCCCCTCCACGACCGCCGCTTCAGGTGCATTTTGTGCCGGCACGAGCACGCCGGAGCAGCCTCGATCCCGTGCGGCAATCGTCATCGGCAGGACACCACGCACGGGCCGGACCGTCCCGTCGAGGGACAGTTCACCCATGATCCAGTGAGCCCCGACGGCGTCCGGGTCGATCGTTCCACTTGCGGCCGCGATGAGCCCGACAGCAAGCGGCAGATCGAACGCGGCGCTGTCCTTCGGCACATCCGCCGGTGCGAGGTTCACGGTGATTCGTCCTCGCGGCGCCTGCAAATTCTCATTCTTCAACGCGGCCCAGATCCGATCCAGGCTCTCTCGTACCGCCCCTTGAGGCAGTCCGACGACTGTATACTTGTGCATGCCGGAGGCGACGTTCGTCTCGATCTCAATCGGCAATGCGTCAACACCCTGGGTCGCACTGCTCCAGACGCGGATAAACATGAAAATCGACGGGCTGGTCTGAAAGATAGAGGAAGGTCCATCCTTCAAGACACGAAAGCACCACGCAACATAACGCGCCCGCCCTCCCCTGCCAGCCGTCTGACTGGTCTCCATCAAAGCGTATCACCTCGGCAATAACGGACCCAACGGCCGGGTAAACTTTCCCGCGCGGTGGAATCTTACCCGACGACCGTCCCGGATCAGTCGCTCCCGATGCACCGGCACGTGGAAGTCCGGTACCCCAGTTCCTCCGGCTACTCGGCGACCGGAGCGGTTTCCTCTTCTCGCTCTCTCTCGACTCGATCCGGGACGTCCACCGCTCGCTCCCCGCGCATCCCGGCAAAAAACTCCTCTAGCCGATCGTGCGCATCCCGGGCATCGTGATAGCCAATGTCCATCAGCCGATCGATGTAGTCCGGCAGAAACAGGAGCACGCTCATCCAGTCCGGACTGCGTGTCTCGCTGGCGCCGAGACCGCTTGTGAGGAAGCGTACGGACGCGGGCAGCTGATCTTTGTATTCGTACGCGAGTTGCGCGAGATCCACCGACGGGCGAAGCCGTAGCAGACGGATCTCTCGCATTCCCATACGGCGGTGTCGTGGTAATTCGCTCACCAGCTTGTTCACCCGTTCCAGGGTAAACGCATCCTGGTCCAGCGTATCGGCAAAAATCGCGTTCATCAGCAGGCCGATGATCTGGGCCGTAGGCGGATACCCCACGACGGACGGCGCATCGGCCTCTGCCCGACTCCGGGAGTAGTGGTTCGAAATGGCCAGGATCCGGTCTGCCCCCAGATGAACGGCCGGAGCCAGCGGCGCGGAAAGGCGAATCCCACCATCTCCATACCACGAATCGCCGATGTTCACTGCCGGAAACACCAACGGAAGAGCCGTCGACGCCATGACGTGATCGACGGTCAGCTCCGTGTGAATGCTGATGCGATTGGGACGCTCCCAAACGTCGAAATCCTCCCCTTCGACCCACGTCACGGTCTGTCCGGTCGTGTAATTTGTCGTGATGACCGCCGCCGCTCGTAGCCGACCGTGCCGCAAGTTTTGCCCGACGCCGTCGAGGACGCCGTCATTCGCGCCGAGCTTTTCACTCAAGAAATACCAGAGCGGCGTTGTATCGAGCAGTCCATGCTCTCGGCGAATGTCCTCCGGGCGCACAGACGTAGAATCAGGTTCGTCGCGCTGATTCCAGAGAAGCCCCCAGAGAATACTGAGCCCCGATTCGACCTCGAACACATCTTCAACGTCCAGATCGCGCCAGGACGCCTCAAGACGATGCGCAGCCTCGTTCAGCGGACCTACGTGATTGGCGATCTGTGCGGTATTGATCGCCCCGGCGGAAATTCCCGTAAGAACGGGGAAGTAGACCTCCGGAAACGCCTCCGAGATGTACCGAAGGACGCCCGCCTGAAACGCCGAACGGGCGCCGCCCCCGCTCAGGGTAAGCGCCAGCGTCGGCGTCACCGGAGACGGAAAAAAGAATTTCTTGATGCCGCGAAGCAGAGGGTTCACAATTTAATTGCAATAACAGATATCAAGGTGTGAACGCTTCGGAACGTGGCCCCGTCCGACACACGATCAGGGTAATGGATGCAACGGACGAACGCGAACGCCCGCCGGTAAAGAACGTACCATCGCTTTCTGTTTCGATCATCCTGCCTGCACTCCATGGCCCTCCTCTTCGTGTTTCTCGACGGCGTGGGAATCGGTCCTCCCAGCCTCAAGAACCCGCTTTCGACGCGCGAATGGCCAGCTATGGCTCGCCTGGCGGGGAATCAACCCTGGGTTGCCCCCTTCCGGCCCGTCACGACGAGTCAGTTGATCGTCCGCTCCATCGACGCGACCCTCGGCGTGGAAGGACTTCCCCAGAGCGGGACCGGACAGGCCACCCTCTTCACCGGCGTAAACTGTGCCGAACACGTCGGGCGGCACTTCGGGCCGTATCCTCACTCGACGACGCACGCAATCCTTCGCGACCACAACCTGTTTCGCCGCGTCGAAGCCGCCAGCATGCCGGTAAACGGTCAAGCGAAGGCCGCGACCTTCGCTAACGCATACCCGGACGGATTCTTCGACTGGGTGAGCGGTCGAGGTCGGTGGACCGTCACAACCTTTGCCGCAGTGGAAACGGGTCTATCCATTCGCGGCAGCGAGGAGTTGGCGCGGGGGGCAGCCGTGGCAGCCAATATCACCGGTGAGGGGTGGCCCGACCCGGACGCAGGCGTCGGGCCGATCTCGGAAACGGAAGCGGCATCGAACTTACTGCGGGTCCATCGGCACCACCGGCTCACCCTGTTCGAGTATTACCTGACCGACAAGGTAGGGCACGGGCGTCTGGAGGTGCCCGCCGAGTCTGTGATCGCATCTGTCGACCGGTTCCTCGGCGCCCTTCTCAATGGCCTGGATGCATCAGAGGATACACTGATTGTGACCAGCGACCACGGGAACATCGAAGAGCTCGGGCAGAAGCAGCACACGCGTCACCCCGTTCCGTTCATCGCCTGGGGACGAGGCGCACGTCATTTCGGAGGCGTTGAGACGCTTCAGGACGTGACGCCGGCAATCGAGCGGCTGTTCACCCGGATACAGACCAACACCTGATGCCTCTGCCGGGCCCGATCAGGTATCCAGGGCGATGGAGCCGTCCGGTGCGGCCCTCAACAGCCGGTCGCGCGACATCTCATCCATCCCGGTGCATCCGCAGAGTCCAAGCGTGAGGTCGAGATCGGAGAGAAGGTTGAGCATAACGGCGGCGGCTCCCTCCGCACCTCCAAGCGCCAGCCCATGGCAGTACGGCCGGCCCACCAGCACCGCCCGGGCGCCCAGTGCCAGCGCCTTGAGAATGTCGCTTCCCCGGCGGATCCCGCTGTCGAAGAGGATTTCCACCCGATCGCCCACGGCATCCGCAACGCGTGGGAGCGCATCGAGGGCGGCAACGGCACCGTCGACCTGCCGCCCGCCGTGGTTTGAGACGATCATGCCGTCGACGCCTGCATCCGCCGCGCGCTCGGCATCGGTGGGGGAAAGAATCCCTTTCAGCACGATGGGGAGATCCGTCAGGTCGCGCAACCAGTCCAGGTCATCCCAGGTGAGCCCGGGGTTCGAGAACATGCTGGCAAAGTACAGAATCGCCTGCGTGGGGTTTTCCTCCGGGGGGTCGTCGAGCGCCCCTCGAAAGGCCGGATCACTGAAGTAATTCCCCAGCCCCTCCCCTTCCAGGAACGGTAGATACCCGTTCTCAAGGTCGCGATCGCGCCAGGATAGAACAGTCGTGTCGAGCGTGACCACGAGGGCGCTGAACCCGCCCGCTTCCGCCCGTTCGACCATGCTGGCGGTGACGTCGTCGTTCTTCCCCCAGTAGAGCTGGAACCACCGCGTACCGTCACCCTGTGCGCTGGCCACCTCTTCCATCGAACGGGACGACGCCGTGCTCAAAATCAGCGGCAGGTCGAGCCGTCGTGACGCTTCTGCGACAGCGACTTCAGCCTGTTCATGGATGATGGAGAGCACGCCGATCGGGGCAAAAAGCAGCGGCGCTCGGATGTCGGTGCCGAGGACCTGCACGCTCAGATCTCGATTCTCGACGCCGCGAAGCATCCGCGGCTCGAGTCGCCACCGGCGAAACGCAGCTCGGTTGGCAGCCATCGTGTCGCCGGAGCCGGCACCGCCGTCGAGGTAGCCCCATGCCCGATCGTCGAGCACGTCGCGCGCGGCCTGGCGAAGCTTATCGGGATCGACCGGATAGTCCGGCATGTTCCCCTGTAGGCCGTTCATATACATCTCGACTTGTCGCTCCATCCCGACGGAGCTGCTGCTCACACGGTTACTCATTCGTGGTCGCCGCTGGTTTGCGTCAGATTTGTCTCACTTCGTGTATCACGGCACCCCGCCTCGTCAAGCCGTGCGACACGGCATATCAAGCGTACGTCTCGAACATGGACCGAAATTTCAGCGCCATGGGTAGCGATCCACTGAACGTCAGCTTGCCCTGCATGAGCAACGTCATGGGAGACACCTCGCCATTGTTCACTCGAATCCAGTCATCCGCGTCCACGGTGGCGGTCAGCGTCGGATCGTCCGTCGCGCCCTCGCGGATGTCGAGGGCTCCGTCACGGATGACGAGCTGGTACGTGCCTCCGCCGTCTCCGGTGATATTGAGTTGAACGACGGCGTCGGTATCTTCTGCCTCTTCAGGCTTGAACCGGTCGGGATAGGAAGCAATCACCTCCGGGATGGACTGAAACGTCGGCATAAGTCAGGCATCCTGTGGAATAAAGGGGAAAAGGCCCGTATCGAGGCCGTCCGGGCGGTGCTTAGCGTGCGGCCTGCGCGTCTGAGTCGGCGAGACGACCCTCGAGCAGTTCGGTGACGATGCGATCCGCGCCGTAGATGTCGCGGAGCGCCTCAACGATCCCACGGGCATCCACCGAAACCGCGCGCGCCTTGGCGGTCGTGTAGAGAAACTCGTTCGGCAGTGCCTCGATGTTGCTATCAAAAACGAGCCCGACCACTTCGAGGTCTTTGTTCAGCAGCGGAGAACCGGAGTTCCCGCCTGTGATGTCGTTGGTCGACACCAGGTTTAGCGGGGTCTCAAGATCGAGATCGTCGGGTCGATCGACCCACCGCTTCGGCAGCGTCCAGTTTCGGTTTCCGTACGAGTAGTAGTGATCGTACAGCCCGTAGTAGTTGGTAAAGGCGCCGGCGCGCGTACCGTTGTACTCATATCCGGCGATCCGCCCGTCGGCCAGGCGAAGGGTGAACGTCGCGTCCGGCGGTATTTCCGTTCCAACCACGGCGAACCGAGCCCGGGCAAGTCGGCCATTCAGGGTTTCCTCCGTCGCGCTGAAATCGGACATCTGCTGGTTCGTCGTAAAGAAGAGCGGCGCGATCGCGTCGATCAACTCAACGGCTGGATCGTCGCTCGATAGGAACGACTTGTCAAGCATCTGAGCGTATTTCGACGAGTCCATCAGCGCGCTAGTCTGGACCAGGGAGTCGGCAATCTGCTCCGGCGTGCGGTTCGACATGATCTTGCGAACCGTCGGATCGTTCGGTCCGAAAGCAGACCGGATTTCCCGGAGACGCGCTGCAATGAACGGGGCCTCTACCTCCGCGGGCCAGTCCTTGATGTTCATTGCGTCCTCGCGGATGTCTTCGAGCCGGTCCGGTGCCGCTCCTCGCCGCTTCAACGTGTCGTAGAAGTAGCCGTATACAGCCCGCGTCAGAACGCGCGAGCCAATAGATGTTGCGCTGAATGCCGCAAATGCGTTGTTCTTCTCCGCAGCCACGCGTTTGGAGCGCTGCAATTGCTCGATTTCTTCGAGCACGTTTCCGTAGCGGGAGCGGAGCGAATCCACCGACATGATGGAGTCCTGCAGGGCTTTCTCGGCTTTTGCGCGACGGGCGATGAGATACGGATCTCGCAGCCCGCGAAGCTGGCCACGATAGTTTTTGACCGAGTTGTCGATCGAGAAGAATGTATTTCGCAGTCCGTACTCTTCTGCCTTCTCCGGATGGTCTTCGATGTACGGCTCCAGGATTTTGGCCCGGGTTACCAGCACATCCAGCTGTCCTGGTAGCGAGTGGTCTCGCGTGAATTTCAGCTGCGAGACCGTCGACAGGCGGCTCGTCGACCCGGGATTCCCGACCACGAACACGGGATCCCCTGCGGCGCTGCCATCCTCGTCCCAGGAAAAGTGCTGCTTCGGCGTCATCGGCTCCCCGTCGTCGTTATAGGCGCGGAAGAATGTCACGTCAAGGGTGTACCGCGGGTAGGTGAAGTTGTCCGGCGCTCCACCGAAGAAGCCGAGGCTCAGTTCCGGCGCCATCACGAGTCGCACGTCGTCGAATCGCTCGTACGTGTAGGCAGAGTAGCGGGCACCGCTGTACAGCGCGACGATTTCGACCGACAGGTCTTCGTTGCGACGCTTCGCCTCTTGCGTCATCTCTGCCTGCATCTGCTGGATCTGACGCTCGCGGTTCCGGCCGCGCGTGTCGTTGTCAGCCTGCAGGCGCCGGTTGACTTTCTCGGTCACGTCCTCGATTTCCACGAGTTGCTCCACGTAAAAATCGGGGACCTTCCGTTCGTCCTCCAGTGATTTGGCATAGAAGCCATTATCGAGGAGCGCCTCGCTTTCCTGGCTCACCTGCGACACGCTCTCTCGGCCGCAATGGTGATTCGTCATGACCAAGCCATGAGGCGAAACAAAGGATGCGGAGCACCCAGGAATGCGCAGCGCACCGAGGCGCGCCTTGCGGAACCAGGTTTCGTCCGGGCGGAAGCCGTATTCTTCTTCGAAGTAGTCGATCGGCGCGTTTTCAAACGTCCACATTTTCCCCCGATCAAACCGCTGGGCCGTAACGGTGTCGAAGCCGGTCGGGACGACCGTAACCGGCTCAGGCTCGGGCGCCTCCGCCTCGGTTGACGGGGCCGTTTCGGTGACGGTGGCCACGGTGGCCGTCTCGCGGGACGGACCGCACCCTGCAAGCAGCAGGGCAGTCAGTAGGAGCGCAAGGCCCGAAGTAAACGTTTTTCGCATGTCAACCATCGAGGTAGAGAGCACAGTAAAAAGAGGCGCGTTTGACGCTTTACTAAACGGCCATAATGGACGCTACGGGCCTTCCGGGGCCGCCGCTTCAGTTTCCACGAATCCGCGGCCGGTCACCTCCATCACGAGGCGATCCGCGTCGTATATTTCATCAAGCGCCTCGAGCATGCCGCGAACATCCACAGAAACCGTACGCGTGCCTCGCTCCGGTAGAAAGATAAAGTCACCGGAGAGGCTCTCGATATTGCCGTCAAAGGCCAGGCCGACGACCTGAAGCTGTCGGTTTAGGACAGGAGAGCCGGAATTTCCGCCGGTGATATCGTTCGTCGAGACCATATTGATCGGTGTCGACTTCTCGAACGTGTCCGGGGGTGATAGCCAGTTGTCGGGAAGATCCCACTCACTGTTCTCCCCGTGCATGTGGAAATGCTCGTAGAGGCCGTAAAATGTAGTGTATGCGGGCGCGCGGGTCCCATTATAGTTGTAGTCGCTCACGACCCCATCGGCAAGGCGAAGGGAGAACGTGGCGTCCGGGGGCACGTCGTGGCCGTAGAGGGCGAAGCGAGCACGACCCAGTTCCTTAGCGACGTTGTTCTGGCGTGCGTTCAGTCCTGCCCAGGCGCTCTGATACGTTTGGTAGCGATCCGCGACCGCGCGGACCATGGCAACGGCCGGGTCGTCCTCCGTGAGGGCACCGGCATCCATTGCCTGCGCCGCCGAGGCACTATCGGCCAGCACGGATTCGCTCAGAATCGCTTCGGCCGCTTTCTCAGGCGTTCTCCCTTCCAGAATCGCCTGCACGGCTTCGTCCGATGAACCGTAGTAGTGGGCGAAGTCCGCGAGCCGAGAGGCGAGGAAGCGGCGGTTCAGTCCGGCCGACTGACGCGTCCCGATCACCTGCCCACGGAGATCCTCCAGTTGCGCGTCGGATGTCCCTGCCGCCGAGCGCTCCAGGTACCGCGCTCCGGCAAGAGCGCGGCGGAAGGTGGCCGACGCGTAGGCCGGGTTCGTTGCCAGTCGGAATGCAGCATGCGTCTCGGCGACGTCCCGCTTCTGTGCCTGGATGGCGGACATGCTGTCAATCAGGCCACCGTAGCGAGCGTCGAGGGTCGAATCCGCAGTGATTGCATCGAGGAAATTCTGTTCGCCCTGCTGGATGCGCGCCATAATGTATCCATCTGTGAGGGCCTCCATGCGGCCGCGATACAGTTTGCTGGCGTTCTGTAGGCCGAAGATTCGATTCTGGACCGCGGGGGCCGGATCCTCAGTCTCGTCCATATGCGCTTTGAGGGCGGCGACGCGCGTCTCCAGGAATCGGAGGAGCGACGCATCGGTCACGTCCCGGCGGAATCGGAGCTGGCTCACCGTTTCGAGTCGCAGCGTGCTTCCGGGGTTGCCGACGACGAAGACCGGTTCGCCGGGTCGGCTCCCCTCCGTGCTCCACTCGAAGTGCACCTCCGGTTCGACCGGTTCACCGTCCTCATAGACGCGGAAGAGCGCCATATCGAGAGCGTATCGCGGGTACGTGAAGTTGTCCGTATCCCCGCCGAAGTAGCCGAGCTGTAGTTCGGGCACGAAGGCGAGGCGGACGTCTTCGTAACGGCGAAACGTGTAGGCGGAATGCAGCGCGCCGTCGTACAGGGGAATGATCTCCGTCCGATACCCTTCTGCACCATCCCCGACCTGAGCGGTGAACTCCTCTGAGATGTCGGCGAAGACCTGCTCGCGCGCCTGCTGCCGCTCCGCGTCCGTCTCCGCCCGATCCAGCGCCTGATCAACGCGATCACTCACGTCGTTGATCGCGATCAACTGCTCGGCGTAGAAGTTCGGCGCCCGCCGCTCGTCGCCGATCGACGCTGCGTAGAACCCGTTCGCGAGCAGGTTCTCCCCCTCTCGCTCGACATCCGTGGCGTGGCTACGCGCGCAGTGGTGATTCGTCATGATAAGCCCGTTCTCCGACACGAAGGACGCAGAACAGCCCGGGATCCGTAGCGCACCGAGACGCGCTCGACGAAGCCACTCCTGGTCGGGCCGGAAGCCGTACCGCGACTCGAAATCGTCGAGCGGCGGGTGATCGAACGTCCACATTCGCCCGTCGTCGAACCGACCGGCAGTGACGGTGTCAGGGTCCACCTCGTTGCGAACCCGCTGCTCAAAGACATCAACCGACTGAGCACCGGCCTGCTGGAGGGGAAAAAAGGCAAGAACCAGGACCGCGAGAAGACCGATAAGACGGGACCGGTACGATGCAGCGATATCTACGATGGCGTACATGAAGGGGCGAAAGAGACGAAGAGTCCAGTGCTCGGGGCATGCGTGCGGAACGGAACGCCGAAGCGGGCGCGGTGTTGCGCGCTGATGTTCACAAACAGCTCGTGTGGCCTTCGCAACGTCCAGTCCGGCCTCAGTTCGTGGCGAAACGGTCAAGTCCGTCTCCGCACGCCGCACCGGTGGAACCGAAGTGCCGCCGTGTCAATTATGCAATCTGCCGTGTATGAATCAAGCTCAATCACGCGGTCATCGCTTTGCGAAAGTGGCGGAATTGGCAGACGCGCTAGATTTAGGATCTAGTGGGGTTAAACCCGTGGGGGTTCGAGTCCCCCCTTTCGCACGACACGTGCAGTGAAACGTCGTATCCGTCTCTCATGAAGCCGCCGTCTCGCCGGACATCCTCCGGCGGGACGGTTTTCGTTTCAATGGATGCAGCTCGTCGTCAGCGATCCACGGAATGGCAGAGGAGGTGTCGCACGTCTGAGCATCGCAAAAAAAGGAAACCCCCGGATACCGGAGGTTTCCTTTAGCAATTCAACGGCAGACGTTGAGTGCGGAAGCATCAGCGGTCTGTAGTGGCTACGCGGTGACCTCATTGCCAAGGGATGCAAGATCGACACGATCTTTCACCTTTTTGTAAACCTCCCAATCCATGAGAACAGCATACGGTTCGTTGTTCTTCTGAATGAGAATACCGTTTTTGGTCTTGCGGACGTGGTCGATCAACTCGGAGGTCTCCGCACGGAGTTCCGTGATCGTGGCAATTGCGTCTACGCCTTCAGTATGGTACATAAGCGTTCAGTTTCGTTCGAAGAAGAGCAGCGATCGGTTGGGTCCCTGCATCGGCCGGTAACCCTGTGGGATCGATGTACGGCGTGCGCTCGTGATCAAGCAGATCATGCAATGCGGGATATCACCGATACCGTGCCAATGTAGACGCCGACCGAGAGCGCTTGTTACGCCCGAAATGCGTGCGTTGAAATATTTTCATATGATTTGATGCGATTTCATTAATCAATGGTCTGTACCCATCTGCTGTATTTTGATCCTGCCCTTGTTTACAGCAAGATCTACGGGTGCTGTGAAAAACCACCGTCTATTCCCCGGCCTTCCCGCGACCCGTGATGGTCGAACCTGAATTCCAGGCCTTATTTCTGGCCTGCCTCTTCGTAGCGTGTCGCGACGGCGAGACGTGGTCGTCGTTGAAGCGCTCCGTTTCAGGCCGTCAATTTACAAGAGCATTGTAGGTTGAGGAATGCGACGGATCGATCGTCGTCAAAATGGTATAGGCCTCGCTTCCAAGGCGAGAGTCCCGGAAGACCGCGGCAAACTCTTCGTACTTCGTCCCGAAGAATATGTCCAGTGCGTAGGATCGCGATACCTCCTGCGTAAGAGCATCCAGCACCTCGAGCTGGGCCAAAATCGTCGCCCGGGCCTCTTCCGTGCTTGCGACGAAGCGGTCCAGTCCCTCCAGGTGATACGTGTAGGTTGCCTCCCGCAGCCGCTGCATGCGGGGACGTAAGATCTCGGTGATCAGCGCCGACCGCGTCTGATCGTTGCCGAGGGACTCCCACCCGGATGCGTTTGCCGTGGCTGCCAGATCGGCAATCTGGCGCGCCTCCTGAAAGTACGGCGTTCCACCGAGCGGTGAGAACGTGTCGTAGTCGTAGCCGAGGATGACGTACGCGTAGAAATCCAGTACGGAGGTAAGCGGATCAAAGGTGTTCGGCTCGAACAGGAGCGACGACCCGCGCGAAAACTCAAACGTCCACTGATCCTTGACGCGAAACGTGGGCGTCGTCTGGGCTGTGTCGTAGATGGGCCGCCGCGCCGCGACGACGAGCTGCGCGGTAAACTCCTGGATGCCAACGGTCCGCTCGATGAAAATCTGAAAGGTGCAGTCGATTCGCTCCTCCGGACGGTACCGATCCTCCGTCCATTGCCGCTGGTTGAGATACTCCCGAATGCGACGTTCGAGATCCCGGAGGTAGTCGAAATCAGACCCGGAAAGCTGCGAGATGTCGAGGTTCACCGAGCAATTCAACTCCTGACCGAGAAGCGGTCGCGGACCGACCGCGACGAGCAACGCCGTCAACACGACGGCACATGCCCATCGGGATACGATCGATGTAAATCGATGCATGCGGGTCATACGGATCGGCCTTGACTGGTGAGGCGCAGGCACTCCCTGGTGATATACCACACGGGGTGCCATCCCCCGGTAATAGACTTGCTTGGTGCAATCCGTCCAACCCGACGTGCGTCGACGGGTTTCGACAGTCGGCCCGACCCTTAATGGGACGTTCTGACAATTCTGCCACCAACTCTTGATCTTTTATTTTATTTGTATATATTTATCTATATCTACGTTTATAGTGATATGAACAAGTCTGATTTCGGATAGGATGGTACGGTATTTTATCCTCTTGCTGGCTGTTTTTCCTACGGTAGCCGCCGCTCAGACCGGAATGGATCGCATTGGTAGCGCCCGATCGGTCGCCCTCGCCCTCGCCACGACGGCCGATGAACTTGATTCCGGCGTACACGTGAACCCGGCGATCCCGGGGTATACCCGTCGGCGTGCCGTCACGGTCTTCGGGCGCCAGCCCTTCGGACTGGCAGAACTGCGTCATGCCGCAGTGGCCCTTCGCCTCCCCGTGCCCGGTGCGGTTCTTCAGACGGGTGCGGGCACGTTCGGACATGAGGCGTATCGCGAAACGTTTATGACCGTTTCGGCCGCCCGCCGGCTGTCGCTTGGCACCTCCCGAACGCTTTCCGTGGGTGTGGGCGCCCGCTACCAGCACGTCGGCATTGAGGGCTTCCCCTCCGCCCAGGCGTTTTCCTTTCGAGCGGGCTTCCTCGTCCCCGTCCTGGCGTCCCTGACGGCAGGCATTCGCGCGGACAATCTGACCGGGAGCAGCATCGCGGGGGAACCGCTTCCCCGGTCGCTTTCCGTCGGACTGCACTACCGAGCCACGCCCACCGTGAACCTTTACTCCGACGTATACAAAGACGTGGCTTTCCCCTGGTCGCTGCGCGGAGGCATCGAGGTGTGGCCAGTCACAGCACTGGCCGTCCGTGCCGGAGCCGCTCGGTTTCCAGCGCGCTTCACACTCGGCACCGGGGTCCGTCTTCGTGGGCTAGCGATCGACGTCTCGGCGGAAAGCCATCCCGATCTCGGCTGGTCCCACGGCGGCGGACTTTCCCTTACGTGGTAAACCACCCACAATCAAGCCCGACCGTTCCCCGGACGCTCCGTTTAGACATGTTCCGAGTCGGCTTACTTCTTCTATTACTCAGCACGACCTCCCTGACCGTCCGGGCGCAACACCTCGATTCGACGGGGACGCCGCTCGATGCCTTTGTGGACGATGTGGACACTCCGACGGCTACCGGCGAGGCAATTGCGGAACGCCTGATCGAACTGCAGGCACGCCCCGTGGACGTGAATTCAGCCACCGCGTCAGAGCTGGCAGCCATCCCGGGCCTCTCCCTCCTTCTTGCCCGACGCATCGTTCGGCACCGATCACGTCACGGCCGATATTCTTCGCCATCTGACATCTTAACTGTAGAAGGGATCGATCCGCGGCAATACCGTCGCCTGCGTCCGTTTATTACGACGTCCCCCGTGGCGTCCGGACGCACGGACAGGCCCACACGTCCCGAGCCGTGGTCGAAAGCCGTCCGCGACGCCGAGATCCGCACCGCCTACCGATGGACGCGCCGGCTCGATCTCGGTCGCGGCTACCGGCCCGACTCCGCTCGTTCGGGGTACGAGGGCGGCCCGGGACGACACACATCGCGGACCGAGATCACGCTCGGTGAACGCCTCTTGGCCGCCGCCGCACTCGACAAGGATCCCGGAGAGGCCTGGCGTTGGGACATGACCAAGCGGGCACCCGGCTTTGACCACGTCGCAGGCACGATGGCGATCTCCGACCTTGGACCGACCTCGTCCATCATCATCGGCGATTACACGGTGTCGGCAGGGCACGGCGTTGCCCTATGGCGGGGCCCGGCCTTCGGAAAGGGTCGAAATGCGGTGGACGGCATTCTACGAGACGGCCGAGGCATCGCCCCCTTCGCTTCCACCGAGGAGAACCGGTTCTTTCGCGGCCTCGCGCTTCGGGTTGGGACCGAGCGCTGGCGGCAGGACCGAACCTGGATGCCCGTAGCCTCCATCTCGTCGTTCATTTCTCGACGCCGCCTGGACGCAAGCATCGACGATCGTACCGACCCGCTTGACCCTCCGTGGACAAACCTGTCAAACACGGGACTCCATCGAACGTCCACCGAACGCGCGAATCGCGATGCCGTCACGGAATCCGTTGCGGGCGCCCTTATCAAGCTGGAGGGGCAACGTTGGTCCATCGGAGGTGCTGGAATAGCGTCTACGGTCGACCGGCGGAGAGTGCCAACCGACCGGCCATCCGACACCTTCGATTACGAGGGCCGCCACCTGCGCATCGCCTCGCTTCACGCAATCGTCGATGCCGGACCGTCCATCGTCTCCGGAGAGATCGCCCGCGGACCCGGCGGGAGCCTCGCGGCGGTCGGGGGATTCGCCTATCGAGACGACGACCGGCTCGACCTGGCACTTCACGCCCGTTACTATGCCCCGGATTACGACAATCGCTTCGGATTCGGCTTTTCAGAAACGGCACCTCAAAACGAGACCGGCCTATACCTGGCGACTCGTGTCCGCGTTCACGACCACTGGAACGTGATGGGGTACGTTGATCAGTACCGATTTCCGTGGCTCCGCTACAACACGCCACGCCCCACGACGGGTCGGGACGTGCGGCTCATCGTCGAACACACGCCCCGGCCGTGGCTGAACCACTACCTACAGCTACGAACGGAAATGAAGGACCAGAGGATCGACGGTCACACGGGTCCGTCGCCACTGGTTACGGATGGGGTAGCACCGGAATCGCGGAGCAGCCTGCGATGGAATGTCGATTACACGTGGTCGGACCGGTTAAGGCTCGGTACACGTGTGGAGGCCGTCGTCGTCCGTCCGCCGGGCGAATCCGATACCGGCGGCCCCCGCGCTCACGGCACACTCCTCGTTCAAGATGTCACGTGGAAGCTGATCGAACGAGTGCGACTGATCGGACGTGTTGCGCTCTTCGAAACCGACGGCTACGAAGCGCGGGTATTTGCCTACGAGCGAGGTCCGCGTTACGCGTTTCGCGTGCCGGCATTGTTCGGGCGCGGCGAACGGTCCTACCTGATGCTGCGCGCTGAACTCACCGATCACCTTCTCCTGGAAGCGAAGTACGCCGTCACCCGCTACGACGACCGTGCCCGCGTTGGATCAGGCCGGGATCAGTACCTCGGCAATCGCGTGCGGGAGATAGACCTGCAGCTGCACTGGCGATTCCCTTGACCCGCCCGAAGCTCACCACGGGTATCGTTTAAGAGGAACTCTTTACGGAAACGGTCGTGGATCCGAACGGCGTTGATGGAAGGAAATACACCTGAATCCAAACAGATATGGATACGGGCGTCCGTTCGGTAAGAAATTGTCCGGTCGGACACGTAAGTTCTAATACATACCGGTTCCAGAAGCAGCCCATACCGATCCGCAGATCCGACTTTGGCCACGGATGTCACCCGTTACGACTGACCACGAGAGCGCTCCGACCCGTCCCATGAGTTCGACCCGAGCCCACATCCTTGCGGTGGAGGATAATTCCGAAACCCAGCTCCTCCTGAAGCATCTGCTCAAGAGCTCGTTCGATGTCGTCGTTGTATCCGGCGTCGACGACGCGTTGGATGCCGCCGATGAGAATGATTTCGATATTTTTCTCCTTGATATCAACCTCAGCGGGCAGCGGACCGGGACGGATCTGCTTCATCTGCTCCGGCAACGAGAGCAACTGGCCGACGTGCCGGCCATCGCGCTCACGGCGTATGCTATGCCCGGTGACCGGGAAGATTTCCTGGAGGCAGGCTTCGACCAGTACGTCAGCAAGCCGTTTACGCGCGCGGATCTGACCTCAGCCATCGAAACCAGCCTGGAACAAACGCAGGGGACGCAGTCGGCCTGACGTCGTGAGGGTTGCATATGCGCCGGTGTTTACGGAAAGAGAAAGAAAGCCGCCCCGTCGATCTGGTCGACAGGGCGGCTCTCGTTTGGCGTTCGCGAACGCCGGCCGATTACAGGCTAATACAGCCACGCGTCATCCGGTCGGTATAACTTCTCAGTTTACGCACGTCGCTTTGAGCGTGTCACGTCGGCTTGACAGAAGATCGCGCCACTCCTCCTCCTCAACCGGCTCTTCGCCCTTGAAGTACTCCCACTCGTCCACGTTGTCGTCGTCGACGATGATCTGGTTTGACATGTGAGCGACACGTTTCAGCACCGGCGACGTCCCCATCTGGTGAACGTAGGTGATCGTGCACTTGCCATCCTGAGTCGTTTCCTTGACAGAAAGCCAGTTGTCCCCGCATACCTGACAACTGTAGAACCGCGAGTCCTGATCGTCACCGATGAGTTCCGGTGCCTCTTCCTCATCAAATACTACCTGCATCGGGCGCAGGCTCTCGCAGCCGCAGGTCTTGCACTTCAGCTTATCCATATTTGAGCACCGCTGTGTGCGCGTCTATCGGATAACTGTCGTACTGACGGATGGCGGCGAAAGTTCGACAGCTGTAGGTGACACACGTTAGACGTCGCCGTCGACCTCGCGTTCATCTTGAAAGTTCACACCTCCGCCTGAATTCCGGGTCACCCATCAGCCGCACGCGCGGTCACCAGTCAGCCGCATTGGGCGGTCCCGTGCATTCCGTCACCGGTAGACCACGGTCACTCGCTTGTCCTCCACGTCGTAGGCCAGACCGAGGCGCAGGTCCAGGTCAGCAACGGAGAACAGCCGGATGCGGGCCCCGAGTCCGGCACCGACGGCGCTCACGCGTGGACCGCCGCCAAAGACATTCGAGGCGCGGGTCACCGTGGACCCGAACGCGTACGTGTAGACAGCTTTCAGGTACACCGGCACGGTAACGAGCCCATCATCCACGAATGCCAGGGGCTGGAGAATCTCTCCTTTCCACCGCACGAACGTCCCGGCTGGGAGCGAAAAGTTTTCGTTTCCCCGCGGGAGGAATGTGCCGAGACCGAACTCCGTGCCCCGTCGCTGGCTTACGACGCCCGCCCCGATCCGGATGCCGGTATTCCAGCGTGAAAGCAGCGGAACGAATCCGGATACGAGCCCGAGCACGCCCTGCTGGGCCGTCCCGTCGGTCCACACGTCGTGCGTACTGACGCCCGAAAGAAGGAGGCCGCTGTTCGGGATCAGGTCCCTGGGGTTTTGCTGAAGGCGATACCCGAGGACCGCCGACGGATCCAGCGTCACCCGCTGGACACGGCTCTCCGGCTGACCGTCGCGCACGAGGCGGGTGCGCCGCCACTCCATGTCGAGGCCGAATCGCCCAACCGACTGATATACGTTTGAAGCAAAGGTAACCGGCGCGTCGAGGCCGACGCCAGCTCCCTCCTCCTCCAGGCGAGCACCCGGTCCGAGAAGGGTGGGCCGGCGAAAGAAATTGAGCGACGGTCTGGGGGCGACACCGGCATACTGGATGGACGCCTCCGACCAGAGCGACGCATCCTGCACCCATGCCTCGGCCCCGTAGGACCACGTCTGGAGCGGGTCGGTCCCCTGAATGCCCAGCCCCCAGCCCACCGGCGATGCGTCCCCGGCGCTCAGATCGTCTATGTCCGATGCGTCGTCGATGTCGCGCACGACCGGGTAGAGCACCCGTGGGGCGAGGTGGCGCCTCGGGCGGTAGGGCCGGGCCTCCGACCAGGGGATGTCCGGAACCTCGGACTCACTTCTGAGCAGCGCTGGATCACTCCAAGCCCCCGGCCCGCGTTCAACCGCATCGGCCGGAATCGGCGGAACGGTCGGGTCGAAGTCTGAAACGACTAGGTCGTAGCGCTCGTGGCGATACCGAATGTAGGCGAGTTCCGAACGGTCGGGCGACAGGGCCGCCTCGAAGGCGCCGTACCGCGCATCCGTCTGACGCGTAACATCTCCTTGCTGGGTGTCCAGCACGTAAACGTTCGGCGTTTCCGTCGCGGTCGGGGGCCGCTTCGGCAACGCCGGGGACGACGAGGGTGCCGCCGCCGAGACCAGCATGTACCGGCCGTCCGGGCCCCAACTGACGTCGTACATGCGGAGACCAGGGAGGGCGAACCAGGGCTCCAGAACGAACGATGAGGGATTGTCGTCTTCCCCCGGTTCGAAGCGATAAATGCGGTGATCGCCGCCAACATTCGCGAGCACGGCGACAACATTCGCCGATGGAGACGCCGACATGTGAAGGACACGGACGTTGGTGTATGCCGTGCGCTGCACGAACCGACCGCTCGATGTTCGTTCAACGATGTGCGTTGTCGGACCGTCGTTGCGAACGGCAAAAAGGCGGCCGTCCGGCATCTCGACCGGCGTGCGCACGCGCCGCCTTTCGGTACGCTCTCCTCGTTGTCCATTCTTTAGCGAAACCGGCTGAACTTCCACGCGCTCCTGGGTCGAGGAAAACGCATCGGGGACGAAGCGGGTCGTCCAGACACGGAGGCTGTCGGGAGCAAGCGTGTATTCGTTGTCATTCGCCACGGCGTGTGCCGCGATGCGCGCTCGTTCACCGGTGCGCACGTTAATCCGGTAGAGTCCACGGCGCAGGTTATACCCCCGGGCCGTCGCGACCACGTGATTCGCGTCAAGCCAGTACGGCCGGCGATGGGAAAGGCCGGCGGCCGACCCTATAGTGCTGGGCGCCGGTCGATCGGCCTTGCGGATCCTACGGGTCTCCTGTGCCCGGCGACGAAGGCGGTCCCGAATGGTGTTGGGTGCTTCACCCGTGCCGTGCCACAGCGCCGCGCCGAAGCCGAGAAACGGGAACTGATTGAAAAAGCCGGCCGTGCGCGGAAATACGTCTGCGGATGCTGGGCTGTCCTCCAGCGCAAGCATCGTAAAGGCGTGAGCCCCGCCAACGTAAAACCGGTCAAAGGGCTGCGTAAAAGCCGGTCGTTCCAGCATCTGGGCGAGGGACCACGGGTCCTCCGACTCCATTGCCGCCCGGTATCGCATCGTGAAGCGAGGCGCATTCAGCCGCCCACCGCCCGGCACGATACGGCTTTCGCGATATACCGCTACGCCCTCTACCCAACCGGATGGCACCGACAAATTTAGCGTCCGCTCCAGGTCGTTTCCCATCCACCCAAGCACGCGCCCCACTCCGAACGGCGCCTGCAGGTCGCCGTGCATCGCGTGAACCAGTTCATGCGGCCCGACAATGCCGGTCCACGTGTCGAACCCGCCAATGAGGTCGGGGGACTGAAGAGTAGGCAACTCGATCTCTGTCCGGAACGGAAAAGACCGGACGTACCCGTTGGATCGATCGTTGAACGCGTTTAGTACAACAGGAAGACGGAGGTCGCGCCCTTGAACAGGACTGGAGATGAGGGAGTCCGTCGCCAGCCGTTCGGTGTGTAGCTCGGACGCGGCCTGTTTGGCCGCGTGATCGTATCCGCGCTGGTATATCACCGTAAACGGGCCGGAGGTTCGCAAGACATACTCAACCTCCGCAGGACGGTACGTGGTCGCGTACTCTCTTGTCTGCGCTCGGACATCAGTAAAGTCAGCATCGACAAACTGCGTAGCGAAAAGCAGCACTATACACACGCACAGCCGACGTGTCGCGCATTTCAGCGTGCCGGCACATTGCGTGCGTCGTGGGACGTGCATTTTGTGCTCGTTCAAGATCTGGTGACGGCTGCCCGTGGGCAAGCATGGAAGCCGACGCGTTGAGTACGGTTCCACATACCGAAAGCGTGCAACGTGGACCGCCCAATTCCGGTCGCATCACTCGGTGACGGCGCGACCTACGATCGCCACCCTCCATTCACCGACTGCTCCCCAATCGCGGGACCGAGATGAGTCCATCGAACGAGCATTACGACAGTCGTCGTCACGACCACGCCCCTTCCGACGCAACAGGTACGACACGCCTGGTTCTGGCGATCGTGTTCAACGGGTTGATCACGGCGGCAGAATTCATCGCGGGAGTCCTCGCCGGAAGCCTCGCATTGATTGCCGATGCCACGCACAACCTGAGCGACACGGCATCCATGGGCACGTCGCTCATCGCGCGTCGGCTTTCTGCCCGAGCGGCCGATGATCGCCGCACCTTTGGGTACGATCGGGCCGAGCTGATCGGTGCCTTCGTCAATTTAATCACGCTCGTCCTGATCGCTCTCTATCTTACCGTGGAGGCGGTACAACGAGTGATGCACCCTACATCTGTGGACGGGACGCTCATGATCTGGGTCGGCGCAGGCACCCTCGTCGGCAATGTGGCCACGGCCGCCGTGCTGTACGCCCCCTCGCGGGACAGCCTGAACCTCCGAAGCGCGTTCGTGCACATCGTTGCGGACGCGCTCGGCTCCGTCGCGGTCATTGCCGGAGGCCTCGTAATTCTCTGGTTCGATTGGACGATCATCGACCCGATTCTTACCGCGTCGATCGCCGCGTACATACTCATCCAGAGTTACGGAATGCTCCGGGAGACAATCTCAATCCTGATGGAGAGCGCTCCGCGCGGATTCGACATCGATGCCATGGCGGATCGGGTCGCCTCGCTCAAGCACGTCGGGGAAATGCATCACATCCACATCTGGCGCCTGGATGAAACGCGGGTGGCTCTGGAGGCTCACGTTGCGACCTGCGATATCAAGAGCCTGTCCGATCTCGATCGGGTAAAACAAGCGATCAAGCGTGTTCTCGACAAAGAGTATGGCATCGACCACGCCACGCTTGAGCTTGAATACGAGCACTGTTCGGATGTCCTGCCCCATGACGAGGACATACCGTCCGGCACCGAATCGCCGGCCCGCCCCCCCGCAGAGGCGGAATTGTGACCCGTGCCGGGCGAGACCTGGCGCGAACACCGTCCTCGAACCGAACGATGTCCGTTCCGGCCCGGCTGAAGCCGTCTCGGATGGAACCGGGAATGCCGGTCCTGTTTTGACGTCCTCCACCGACTCTCCTTCTTACGTTCTCGGTTTCCGTGGCCACTTCTTCTCCCTCGTACTCCGATGACGCTGACGGGCATCCATCCACGTCCGGAGACGCACCAGCCGCGTCATCGACGTCCGGCGGTCCGCGTCGCCCGGATGACGTGGAAGCCGTTTCTCCCACGCCCCTGGATGAAGAAACACCCGGCTGCTCGTCCCAGAGCAAGGACGGGCCAGAGCCGGGCGGAGATGCCGGTGCAGCGCCTGCATCCGGCGCTGCGATCAAGACGCGTGGCCGCGTCCTCACGGATGCGGAAGACCCGTCCGGGGAATCCTTCCCGCCATCAACTGTTGTGCGGGACATCGAGGCGGACGCGACGCTCGACGACCCGCACCTCTACCTGAACCGTGAGCTGTCCACGCTGGACTTCAACTGGCGCGTCCTCTGTCAGGCCCTTGACGATCGCACGCCGCTGATGGAACGCGTGTTCTTTGCCGCGATCACGGACAGCAACCTGGACGAGTTTTTCCGGAAACGCGTGGGGGGCCTGAAGCGCCAACAGGCGGCAGGCGTATCCGCCACGTCTCCAGACGGCCGCTCGCCGGAGGAACAGATCGAGGCCGTCCGTGCGCCGGCAGAGCGGCTCTACCGGCGTATGACGGGGTTTTGGAAAAACGAACTGGTGCCGCTTCTCGCCCGTCGTGCGGATGTCCACATTCTCGACTTTGAAGACCTCACCTCGGGTCAGCGGCGACGCGCGGACGACCATTTTCAGAATAATATCTTTCCCATCCTCACCCCGCTCGCCGTCGGACCCGGGCACCCCTTCCCGTTTCTTTCCAACCTGAGCCTGTCGCTGGCTGTCACCCTTCGGAATCCGGCTCGAAATAGCGACCACTTCGCGCGGGTGAAGGTCCCCTCGAACCGAGACCGGTGGGTCGACCTCGGCGACAATCATTACGTCCCGCTCGAGCAGGTCATCGCCAACAATCTCGGCGACCTTTTCCGAGGGATGCAGATCAAGACCGTGCACGCGTTTCGCGTAACCCGCAACGCCGACATCCGGCGCGACGAAGAAGAAGCCGACGACCTCCTTGAAATGATCTCGGAGGAACTCCGGGAACGGCGGTTTGCACGGGTTGTGCGTCTGGAGCTCGACGGAAATATGCCCGACGACGTACGCGAGCTATTGGTCGATGAGCTCTCCATCGAGGCGGGTGACGTCTACGTCAGCGAAAGCCTCCTCGGACTCGGAGATGCCATGCAGCTGATGGGCATCGACCGGCCCGACCTGAAGTTCGAACCCTGGGAACCGGTCACGCCGCCCCGCCTGCTCCGGGAGGGTAACCCGACGGATCTCGTTCGTCAGGGGAAAACCGCCGACTATCCGAACATTTTCGCTGCCATTCGGGAAGACGATCTGCTCGTCCATCATCCCTACGAATCCTTCCAACACAGCGCGCAGCGCTTCGTCGAGGAGGCGGCGACCGATCCACAGGTGCTGGCGATCAAGCAGACCCTGTACCGGACCTCGGACAATAGCCCGATCGTAGCCGCACTCGTCGATGCCGCGGAGAAAGGCAAACAGGTGGCCGTCCTGGTTGAAGTAAAGGCCCGGTTCGACGAGGCCAACAACATCGAATGGGGGCGCATGCTCGAAGAGTCCGGTGTTCACGTGGCGTATGGACTCGTTGGCCTGAAAACACACGCCAAGACGACGCTCGTCATCCGGCAGGAGGATGATGGCCCGCGAACGTACTGTCACATCGGGACGGGTAATTACAACTCCACGACGGCCCGGCTCTACACGGACCTCGGTCTGCTGACGTGCGATCGAGACATCGGCTACGACGTGACGCATCTCTTCCACTACCTGACGGGGTACGCACCGCACCAGGAGTACCGGGAGCTGCTGGTAGCCCCGACGAACATGCGCCGGAAGTTCGAGGCGCTGATCCAGCGAGAGATCGACATCGAACAGTCGGGCGGATCCGGGCGCATCGTTGCGAAGATGAACGCGCTGAACGATACGGGCATCATCCAGGAGCTTTACCGCGCCTCCCAGGCCGGTGTAGACATCGATCTCATCGTTCGCGGTCATTGTCGCATGCGTCCGGGTCTCGAAGGCTTCAGCGAAAACGTCCGCGTTATCAGCATTCTGGGGCGCTTCCTTGAACACACACGCATCTACTACTTCGAAAACGCTGGCCAGCCGGAGGTTTTTATGGGCAGTGCGGACTGGATGAGCCGCAACCTTAACAGTCGCGTCGAAGCGATCGTCCCGGTCCGGCATCCGCGCCTGAAAGGGCGCATCGTGGAGATCCTGGATCTTGCCCTGGCGGATCACCGGTCGGCGTGGGAGTTGCATCCGGACGGACGATACGTCCAGCGGACGCCGTCGAACGCGGAGGAGGAAGATTCGAGCCTGCAGGACCAGCTGATCCGTCGCGCAGAGGAACGGGTCGAAGCGGCGTATCGACCTGCCTGACCGTCAGCCCCCAATCGCCGGCGCCCGGATTGCGCAAGGACTCGGTCCGCCGTCCTCCACCTCTCGAGCATACCCCTACCGACTCACACGCCCGTGACAACCGAACATACCCTGGAGATTCGCTGGTTCGGTGAAGGAGAACTGCCGTCGGCAGCCGGCTCGTGGATGGATCGGCTTGCCGCCTCCCCGGCTTCCACCCGGCAGGATCGGTACCTGGTATCCGGAGACCCGGCCATGAACCTCAAGATCCGGAAAGACAGGGTCGAGGTAAAGCGTCGCGTCGGCAACCCGCTCGACGTAGATCGCGCGCACGGTATCGGCGGGACGATCGAGCGATGGGTCAAATGGAGTTTTCCTCTGGACGAAACCGCCCCCTCGTCCATCACCGGAAACGGGTCTGATCTCTGGGTGCCGGTCACGAAACACCGCCGCCAGGTCGTTTTGCGAGGCAAGCGTCAGATCAACCTGCTGGAACGTGTCGGTCAGGAGATCATCGAGCCAGACCCTGTGGACGTGCTTGCGGAGTGTACGGTCGTAACCTGCCGGGACACCCGCGCATGGACCGTCAATATCGAGTCGAAGGGAAACCCGGACGGCCTTGAGTCGACCCTTTTCCAGATTCTCCCCGGCGTGGTGGACGATACCCTGGCTGAACAGCTCACCTGTGCTGATTCGTTCGGGTACGCGCACTGGCTTCGCGAAACAGTAGACAGCGCTGCCGCCTCGCTGTCCTAGCCCGGAGCCTCTGCTGGCCATCAGCGTCGGTGCCGCTGTGATAAAAATACGAAGATGACGCCCCCTCGGAACGCAGAAAGTAGCGCCGTGTAACCGCTACTCGACATATTAACAGGCGCCGCGAGTAATGTTCTCCGCGGCTGCACAGAATTCGGTGGGGTGGCGGAGCCTGGCTGAACGCACCGGTCTCGAAAACCGGAGTGCCCTTTTGGGTACCGGGGGTTCGAATCCCTCCCCCACCGCCTAAGTATCGTCCGAACGCCTCTTCCAGCACGCGCCGGGAGAGGCGTTTTTTGTGTGGGTTCAGCCGTCTGCCCGCGCCGGAGATTTGAACAGACGCCGCCCGTAGAATACGGAACGACGTGGACATATAGCGAGCGGTCCCCGCCCGTCGGAGGCAGGGACCGCTTAATATTTTCGCCTGTGCGGCCGCCGCATTTACGACAGATTCTCGCGGACGAGATCGGGCGCCTCCGCCAAAACAGTGTCCAGCTTTTCTATCTCGCGCCCGCCGGCGGAGGCGAGCTGCGGGCGCCCGCCGCCTCCCCCTCCCAGCTTCCGACCGAGAACGCCCACGATGTCGCCGGCTTTGACGCCGCGACCTACGAGATCATCGCTGACCGATACGACCACGTAGACCTTGCCGTCCTCGGAGTCGACGCTTCCAAGCACGCCGACGCTTTCCACTCCCATCCGATCGCGCAACTGTTGCGCAAGGGCCTGTAGGTCGTCCATGCTCGCTTCCCCGATGCGACCGGTGGCGCACCGGACGCCGTCCACGTCAGAAGCAGACGCGATCACGTCGTCCAGTTTTCCTGCCATCGCCTCTCGTCGTGTTGCCTCGAGCTCATCGGCGAGCTGATCACGCTGCTCCTGCAACCGGGCGATCTCTTCGTGCAAGGGCCCCTGAAGTGACTGAAACTGCCTGCGAGCAGCGTTCAGTTCATCGATTTTCTCATCTACGTAATCCACGGCCGGTGCACCTGCCACCGCCTCGACGCGGCGAACGCCGGCCGCAACGGAGCCTTCGGAAAGAAAGCGAAACAGACCGATCTCGCCCGTGGCCCCGACATGCGTTCCGCCGCACAGTTCAACGCTGTAGTCGGGATCGAACGTGATCACACGCACACGGTCGCCGTATTTCTCCCCGAACAGGGCCATAGCACCCCGATCCAGCGCCTCGTCGATCGGGACATTGCGGTCCTCCCCGGTTGAAATGTTCTGCTGGATGCGCTCGTTGACGATCTGCTCGATCGTTCTGAGTTCGTCATCCGTCACACCCTGCATGTGGCTGAAGTCGAACCGCAGGCCGTCCGGTGCGACGCGCGAGCCTTTCTGCTGCACGTGATCGCCCAGAACGTTCCGCAGCGCGGCGTGCAGAAGATGCGTCGCTGAATGGTGCGCTTCGATGTGACGCCTTCGCTCCGCATCGACCGTGGCCGTCACCGGTCCGGATGGATCGGTGGGCAGCCGGTCGGTAGTATGAACGATCCGCTCGCCCTGACGCTGCGTGTCAAGGACCGCGAGCGTTTCGTCGCCTACCTGCAGGGTCCCGCTGTCACCCACCTGCCCTCCGCTCTCGGCATAGAACGGCGTGCGGTCGAGTTCCATCTCATACCGTGTGTCGTCCTCCGTTTCGACTTTGCGTACGGCCCGGATCTCGGCATCATCTACCGTGAGGGTCTCGTAGCCGACGAACACGGACGACTCCCCCGTTGAAGTCTCCTGCCAGGCGTGGATTTCGCTCTGGTCCACGTCGAACTGCGCTGCCGACCGCGCCCGTTCTTTCTGGCGCTGCATCAGTTCGTCGTAGGCCGGCATGTCGACCCCGAGTCCGCGCTCCCTCGCCATCAGCTGGGTGAGGTCAATCGGGAAGCCGTATGTGTCATGAAGTAAGAACGCGATCTGGCCTGGCACATCGCCATCCCCGGCGGCCTCGACGAAGTCGCGGAGCATGACATCGCGGTCGTCTGCGTCCACGAATGCTTTCTGAAGCAAGTCCATCATGCGGCCGTCGGATCGAATCTCGGCCACCACGTCCTCTACATCCTGACCGTCATCGGCTCCTTCGGCCACGCTATCGACGTACGGCGTGACCCGGTCGAAGATGTCGATGCCTGTACCAAGCGTTTTCAGGAAGCTCTCCTCCTCCGACCGGATCATCCGCTCGACGTATGCCTGCTGCCCGGCCAGTTCGTCGAACTGCCCTCCCATCTTCTCGACGAGCGGGTTGACGAGGCGGTGCAGAAACGGCTCACGCATGCCGAGCGTCTGGTATCCATAGCGGACGGCGCGCCGCAGAATCCGGCGAATGACGTATCCGCGGCCGGCATTGCCCGGCATCACACCATCGGAGATGGCAAAGGCAATCGTGCGGATGTGGTCGGCGATCACGCGTAGCGCAATCCGAATACGCTCGCGCTGATCGCCGTCTTCCGTCTCGATGTCGTCGTAGCCGCGGACCATCTCATGCGGGCAGAGATCGGCCGTGGCCTGCAGGATCGGGGTGAAAAGATCCGTATCGTAGGTCGAAGACTTGCCCTGCAGCACAGCGCAGATGCGCTCGAAGCCCATCCCCGTATCCACGTGCTGGTCCGCGAGCCGCTCCAGCGAGCCGTCCGGCTGGGCGTTGTACTGGATGAAGACAAGGTTCCAGATCTCCATCACCCGCGGGTGGTCTTGATTGACCAGGTTCCGGCCCGGCGTTTCAGCCCGTTCTTCCTCCGTACGCAGGTCGACGTGGATCTCCGAGCATGGACCGCACGGCCCGGTATCGCCCATCATCCAGAAGTTCTCCTGCGACGGCTCATACAGGATATGGTCCGGGTCGATCGGCGTCTCTGACGCCCACAGGTCCGCCGCTTCGCTGTCCGCGTCCAGACCGAGGTCCTCATCGCCGGCGTGAACCGTCGCAAACAGGCGGTCCGGGTCCAACCCCCACTGGTCAACGAGCAGCTCCCACGCCCACCGAATGGCTTCCTGCTTGAAGTAATCTCCGAAGCTCCAGTTACCGAGCATCTCGAAGAAGGTATGGTGGTACGTGTCATGCCCTACCTCCTCCAGATCGTTGTGCTTGCCAGACACGCGAAGGCACTTCTGCGTGTCGACGGCGCGCGTGTACGGACGCTGCCCGCTGCCAAGGAAGACATCCTTGAACTGGTTCATGCCGGCGTTCGTGAACAGCAGGGTAGCATCCCCCTCTGGAACGAGCGATGCACTCGGCACCACCTCATGTCCCTTGTCCTCGAAAAAGCGGAGGAACTCATCGCGAATCTCCTCGGAGGTTCGCTGAACGTCGGCAGAAGCTTGTAGATGTCGATCCATGTTCGGGGAAGACGTGAGCAATCGATACGAAACGTCGGACGCGCCCCGGGTTGAAGGCGCGGATGTATGCGGGCTGTTATGCTACGCGTTACACGTCAAAGGATTCCTCCACTCAGCGGTCGGCAAGGCGCCATCTGCCCATTTGTCCGTTAATTCCGCCGCGACTACACGATCGCTCCGGGAGGGCTTCGTCCCTCGACGCGTCACCGAGCGCGCTTCAGGAAGTCTGATCGGACGGCGTGCCGGGAGACACGAAGCGGTTGCCGCGAATCAGGAACCGCCACGATCGGTCCACGCCTTTGGAGATCCCGATCCGTGACGTCGTGTCGACCTGTTCATCCGGTACGGGATGGCCGCGCGTGAAGAAAATCGGCGGTTCCGTGAGGTCTCGCGTGTGATCATCACCGTCGATCCCGAAGGCCTGCGTGAGCTTACCGGGCCCGTTGGTCAGGTCCCAGTCCTGCTCAACGGAACGCGACATCCGCATACGATCGATGCCTTCGATGGGCTCCACCGCGCGCACCAGCACCGCCCCACCGACGCCTTCCCGTTCGGTGACGACGTTCAGCAGCCAGTGCATTCCGTAAATCAGGTAGACGTACGCCGTCCCGGGCGGCTTGAAGAGATCGGCAGCACGTCCTTCATGACGAAGGGTGCCCGTTTCCGGGTCGAGAAGTCCCCAGCCGTGAAAGGCCGGATCATCCTGCGTGTATGCCTCGGTTTCCACGACCCGTCCGATGCGCGCTGAGCCGTCCGGATGACGACGAACGAGATGGGTACCCAGCATATCCCGCGCGACGAGAAGGGTGTCTCGTGCGAAGAATGTTGTGGGAAGGGGATTCATCTTCTATTCTGCTTGTAGTGAGTAGACGCCGCGCTTATATTGCCCGTGCCGGATGAACCCGGTGCGCACCTCGTTGCTCAACGCCCGATTCCCTCACGCCATGCAGGAGCGAACCGTTCCTTCCGATGCCGTCCTGGTGATGAATCAGGAATTCCGTGTCAACCGCCGTTGCCGTCTCGATGTGAGCGTTCCCGGCGCCTCCCTCCGCCTCCGACACGGCGACACCGAGGACCGCGTGGTCGTGAGTGTGTCGGTCGCCGGATGCCGCGAAGAGGACGCCAACGACGTCCTTGAGCGGCTGCGCCTCTCCACCCGACAGGTCCAGGACCGCGTCTATGTGCAAGCGGACGAACCTTCCCGGGACGCGGATTACTGGCGATGGTTGCGAAGGGACGGCACCGAATTGTTCCTGGATCTCGCCCTCCCGCCGAACACCGATGCCGAGATCTCAGCTCCGTCCGGCGAGATTCACGCATCGGGCCTCCGCGGCGATATCGACATCATCGCGGCAGCCTGCCCGGTCGACGTTGTCGATATTGGCGGCAGCCTGCGCATCACGGCCAACGGGGAACCGGTATCGGTGAAGGAGTTCTCCGGGCAGGAGTTGCAGGTCCACAGCACGGCCGCCCATGTTTTTGTCGGGGACGCCCGGTCGGACGCTGTCGGTTTGCGGGCCTCTGGCGGACGCCTGAACGTCCGCAACGTGGAGGGATCGGTCGACATTGAGGCGAACGGATCGACGGTCACGCTGATCGACGTCACCGGTCCCGTTCGGGGCGATCTGCACGCGAGCCCGATCTCCCTGCATGGAACGCTTACGGCAGACATCGACCTGGTGGCCCTCGGCTCCCCAATCACGATGAATGTGGAGGTCGACCGGGGCGCGGAGGTTCGGCTTGAAGGCCGACCGGTCGAACTCGATCGGTCTCTCCCCTTCCAGGGCGACCTGGAGACCCGCCGGGCGGAAGGAACGATCAACGGGGGCGGACCTCTGGTTTCGCTTCGCGCCGTTCCGGGCACGGTTCGGTGTCGAAGTGCCTCGTAGAACAGCGTCGTCACGTCCGGCCTCGCCTGGAAACGGCAAGCGCAGGCCGCCGATGTCGGCAGCCTGCGCTCGCTTTTGTTTTGTCCGTACCGCCTCGCGATTGCGGTGAACGTCACACGCGATCCACGCCAAGGGCGACGCCTCCGCCGGTGCCGTGGCAGATCGCGGCGATGCCGGTCTCCTCATCGCGCTGCTGGAGCGCGTGAAGCAGCGTCACAACGATCCGGGTTCCGGAGGCGCCGATCGGGTGCCCGAGGGCGATGGCACCACCGTTCACGTTCAGCTTCTCGTACGGTACGTCGAGAGCCCGGTGAAACAGGATGTTGTTGATGGCAAACGCCTCGTTGTTCTCGTAGAGGTCGACGTCTGCCGCCGTGCGGCCGGTTTTCTCCAGAACAGATTCCACGGCAGGAATCGGAGCTTCGGGAAAGCGCCACGACTCCCCGGCCGACCACGAGCTCTGCGTCACCCGGGCGAGAGGCGTCAATCCATGCGCATCGATCGCTTCCTGGCTGGCCAGTACCACCGCGGCTGCGCCGTCGGAGATCTGGCTCGAATTTCCGGCCGTCAGCACGCCGTCCGAGCGGAACGCCGGCCGCAGGTTGCCGAGCGATTCGGCTGTCGTCCCGGGGCGAACGCCTTCGTCGGTTTCAAAGGTCTCCGTCCCTTTGCGCGTCTCAATCTCCATGGGGGCAATCTCCGCATCGAATCGCCCCGCTTCAGCCGCCGCGTGGGCGCGCTGCTGCGACGTAGCGGCAATCTCATCCAGTTCCTCGCGTGTGATGCCGTGCTCCTCGGCAAGGCGCTCCGTCTGGTCTCCCATGGCGTCGCCGCTGACCGGATCGGACAGACCGTCGCGGAACATCAGGTCCTCCAGCGTTCCTCCCTGCGGCGCATACGTGTAGCCCCAGCGTGCCTTTGCATCCAGGTAGAAGCCGGCCTGCGACATCGACTCCGTGCCGCCGGCCAGAACGAGATTCGCCTCCCCGGCCTTAATCATGGTCGCGCCGTTGAGAATCGACATCATACTCGATGCACAGACCATGTCGACCGCGTATCCATCGATCGACTTTGGAATCCCGGCCTTGAACGAAGCCTGACGCGGCACGAGCTGCCCGTGACCGCCGCGAAGTACATTTCCGAACACGAAAATGTCCAGGGCGCCCCCGTCCACATCCGCCCGCTCGAGAGCGGCTTTCATCGCGTGGGCACCGAGGTCAACGGGTGAATGCTTCTTGAGCGTTCCTCCGAGACGACCGATCGGGGTTCGTACGGCAGAGCAGAGAAAGACGTCACGCATGGCAGAAGGAGGACAAGTCGGAAGGGAAAAGGCTGCAGGGTGGACGCGCATCCACCCGCATTATGCTTTGACACGTTGCGGAACCGCTTTCAGGATGGCAAACGAATTTTTGCCAAGTGTGGTCGTGGTCGGCTGCACCCGGGTTCACGCCGGAGGCACCAGGTTTCCGGCAAAGCCGCCCTTACCCGGACAGTTGCCTGTCCAGTTCCGCCGCCGACTGCACCGGTTCCTGGCAGGCGAACTCGTGGCACACGTAGGCCGTCGGGCGCTCCTCGATCACCGTTTGCATCTCCGTAAACGGAGCCACGTCGGCGATGGCCGGGTGGTCTCCCGGCGGCCGGTGCAACAGCACGGTGCCGGGCATGTAGCGCCGGCGCACGACCTCGATCATCGCCTGCGTACCCGGTTCGTCCAGATCGCCGGCAATAACGACCTCGCGGGACGGGGCCAGGGCTTCATAGAGACCGACGAGGAATCCCGTGAATCCTGCAGGCTGGGAACGGACCTGTTCACCGGCCGCAGCCCGCAGCCGCTCGACTGCCTCGGCGTAGCGCGTTACTCCTGTCATGCGAGACAGCCGCACAAGCAGGCTGAGCGCGGCGGAGTTCCCGCTCGGCATCGCACCATCGTAGAACTCTTTCGGCCGAACGATGAGACGCTCTGCGTCATCCGCCGTGAAAAAGAACCCCCCGTTCGCATCATCCTCGAATCGATCCAGCATGGCGTCGGCCAACTCTTTCGCGAGCGCGAGCCATCCGGTATCAAACGTGGTTTCGTACAACTCGATGAGACCCCACCCGAAAAACACGTAGTCATCGAGGTGCCCGCGGATCGCGGTTTCGCCGTTTCGATAGCGATGACGTAGCTGCACGGAACCGTCGTCCCCTCGCTGCACCATGTGTTGCCGCAGAAACGACGCGGCATCCGTGGCCGAACCACGAAACGGCGCCCCCTCAGGAAGCACTCGCGCGGCCCGTGCCAGAGCGGCAATGAGGAGACCGTTCCAGTCGGTCAGGATTTTGTCGTCGAGCCCTGGCCTCGGCCGTTCGCTTCGAACCTCCAGCAGACGGCGCCGGATGCGATTCCACCGGCGCTGCAGATCCTTTACGTCCTTGCTCTCCTCCTCTGCGACCTCCTCCAGCGAACGCGTCAGGTGGAGAATGTTGCCACCCGTCTTCTTGCCGGTAGACTCATCGGCATAGTTTCCGCCGTCGCGGGCCTGAAAGACTTCGATGACCCATTCGGCGTCGTCTTCATCCAGGGCCTCCCGAAGTTTCTCGGTCGTCCAAACGTAAAAGGCGCCTTCCTCGCGCTCGCCCTCTGGCGTCAGGCTATCAGCATCCTCTGCCGAGAAAAAGCCGCCCTCCTCCGCTTGCATGTCGCGGACGAGGTACCGGTGAATGTCGGTTGCCGTCTCTGCGTATCGAGCATTTCCCGTGACCTGATAGGCCTCTGTGTACGCCAGCATCAGCATGGCCTGGTCGTACAGCATTTTTTCGAAATGCGGGAGCAGCCAGTGACGATCTGTCGAATACCGGTGAAAGCCAAAACCGACGTGGTCGAAGATGCCACCCAGACGCATGGAGTCGAGCGTCTTCGTCACCATGTCGAGCGCGCGCTCGTCGCCGGTCCGGTCGTACTCGCGCAGCAGAAACAGAAGGTTGTGAGGGGACGGGAATTTCGGCTGCGACCCGAATCCTCCCTTCACTTCGTCGAACCGATTGGAGAGGGTGTCGAAAGCACGAGTGAGGGCCTCGGTCCCGGGCATCGACCCATCCGGCGTACGCTCGCTGGCATCTTTCAGTGCATCGGTGATCTTGTCGGCGTCAGCGAGAAGAGACGCCCGGTCGTCCGACCATAGTTCCCCGACCCGTTCCGCCAGTTCCATGACGCCCATCCGCTTCATGCGTCCTCGCTTCGGCAGATACGTCGTCGCATAAAACGGACGCCGGTCCGGGGTTAGCAGGACGTTTAGCGGCCACCCTCCCCGTCCGCTCATCATCTGGCAGACGCTCATGTAGATGTTGTCCACATCGGGCCGCTCCTCGCGATCGACCTTGATCGGGACAAAGGTATCGTTCAGAACCGCCGCGACCTCCTCATCCTCAAATGACTCTTCCTCCATCACGTGGCACCAGTGGCACGT